>NZ_MDTU01000001.1:2430917-2478439 GCF_001720395.1 Piscirickettsia litoralis | reverse complement strand
CAAACGTCATTTATTAAAACTCATATCTTATCATATTACTCACAAGCCAATGAAAAATTAGCAACCACATTTTATATCACAGAATATTCATACCCCAATCAATGCAGTGCTATTAGTGAAAAATGTGAAATTTTATTTAAAAATTTGACATAAATTGTTTTTCCTATCACAGCATTAACATTCTTACAAAGAAAATGCACATATTAAGCTCTCATAAAGAGCTAACAGATTGGGCAATTAATAGCGACCACCACCTTGAAGATGGACTCCCTAATTTTATAAAAAATAAAGTTATTTTTGCAAATGATTTAGATAAAAATAAAAACTACTGGAAATTTATTATAAAACCGATTGAAGATAAATTTGGTTTATATCACGGTGTATATATTTTTATGTTCACACTAACGCAAATAGAATTTTGATTTTTTCTCAACAAAAAAAGAAAATATTAACTTCAATAAAAATATTTTAATTTATAAAAACACTTTCATTAAGTTCATTAAAAGCTTTCGCCGCTCAGCAAAAGTTTTCATAAAAAATGATACACCAGTAGTTCGCAAACGCTCTTTAAAAAAAACATCCTTTGATGACGTATACCCAACTATAGAAAATTTATCGACTGACACACACAAAACGCTACTATATCGATGAATCTCTTGATGCTTACCTAACAGTGATGGAACACAAGTGCTTAACATTATTACTCGATGAATTAAGCTATACCGACATTGCAACTGTGCTTGATATATCCAGAGAAACAGTGAAAACGCATATCGAGAATATAAAATTAAAGTCTAATATAAAATCAAAAAAATCACTCATTGAATATTTCAAGTTTCATGACCTTATTTCAATATGATCACTTAATACTATACAACTCCAACAGGACCTCATTTTTCTCACTTTTATCCATCACCTTAAGCTGGTTTCTTACATACTCGTGAATCACCTCTTCACTAGCATTACCAATCGTTTCTACGAAAAATTTTGAGCCCATAACTTACCTCCCCAAAGGTATCGCTTTTAATATCTGGATATAACTTAAAAAATTGCCTTGCTGAAATACTTTTTACCACTTACATTATATTTGATGGCGATACTTTTGGCTCTGGCCTAACCACCATGTGTATATGATCAATCGGAACCTCTAGCACAACAATTTCAATATTATAATCATAACCAGTCTTTTCTATAACTTGTTTCAATGTACTTCTGTAAGGCTCTTCAAAACCTTATGCTTATATTTAGTAACCCAGACAAAATGATACATAATTCTGACTATTTCTATCTAAATCTATGCAACGAACACCGTATAATGAGCCTTTAGCTCATTATACGCTATTCATCACGGGGGCAAGCCCCCGAAATTTTCGCTATGCGGTTAAAAATTTTAACTAGTTGTCATTCCATGAATCCCATATAGTATATCCTTCTATTATCATCCCCAGATTATGATGCCATAGCGTCTTACCCTGAGTTTCATCATTACCGGTAATTTCAACTTCACCATATGAAGAAACTTCTGGATTTATAAAAAAATTAGCATAGTGCCAACATCTAGCCCCTGTATATTTCGAAGAGCAGCCATAAACACTCACACTATGTGCTCCGAACCAACACCGAGTATGCCCACTAGTAAACCCTTCTCCTAAACTTCCAGAAACATTTTCACCCACTTTAAGGTACAAATCTCCACCTACTGACATTGAGTTTGTTACACAAACCATACTGTGATTATTTGGTTTTATAGAATTAATAACCATCACTTGATTTTCACCCTTCGCATTAACCTCATGAGAAGTTTGTAAATTCACCGTTTTGCTATCATCCCAACTGCAATCACCATCGTCATTGCATGAAAGGTAAGCAGAAACCCCTACATGTCCAGGTTTAACATTACCGACACTTAAAGGCTTAGAATCTCCAAACATAAGATGCAAGCTGCCTTGTGAGCTAGCAAATGCATGGAATCCTGGATTAAATACAGCGGCAAATGACTTAGGTGCAATTGCTGTTGGCTGATTACAATCCCAAGAAAGGTTGTCTACATGCATATGGTAAGTACTATCTGGTAAAACACACGCATAAATTATCTTTGATGTGTTATTTTTAATATTGAATGCTTCCCATGATCCAGCTAACAGCAATGAATAATACCAAGCCCCAATAATAAAGGCAAAAAACATAATGATAATACCTTTTTAATCATTTTAATAACCTACCTAATTTAAATATAAAAACTAATTTAACTCACTTAGACTTATGAAGCACTAACCAGTGATTTTCCATCGTTTGCTATCCATTGACCATTTTGATATTGGTAGTTAACCAATAAATAGCGATTGTTAGCTTTGAACTTGGTTAGTACATCATCCATCCAGTACGATGTCACAGGTGTAGCAAAATATCCTCCCGAAGCATTACATAATTTAACTAAATCTCTTTTATTAGCCTGACTAAAATCAATCGATTTTATATACCAATTTAAACTAGCCATCGGCGTTATTTGGCCTAAAACAGGCCGTTTATAGCAAAGTACGCTATACTTGTTATTTGCTATAATTTCTTCATTTTCAAAGTGCTTTGTTTTCGGATTAATATAAGCAATCTTCGAACTTGAAGACCTTAACGGATACCCTAAGCCCCAACTCCATAAAAATGAATATAATCTAGGATCTGTAGGATGCGTATCACATGAGGAAGAACCACATGTAAAGCCGAGCATATTCATCGCATAAATATTAACAGGGCAAGCTTGCAAGTTAGCAATGTTCCCTGTAGTAAAATAATCGCTATACTGATCTGGCTTTTTATTACCAACAGAACTAACATAATTAATTGTTGTTCTATCTGCATTCATTCTAAATAAATTATAGTGATTAGAGTCATCAGAATAAAACTTATTTATTCTTTGATACTTGCTCGTATTATTAACACATTTAATTTTATTAGGTAAAAATCCATCAATAGATCGATGAATTAAAGGTGTTGCTTGAGAGTGATCAATCGCAGTTAAAACATATTGACTTTTAGTCAAATCAGGGCCACCACCAGAACTACCATCGTCATTAACAATGACAATATTTTTATGATATTTATTGATTAATATTTTTGCTGTTAGTTTATAAGCAGGAAGCGAACTTACGTTAAAATAATTTTTTTGAGTCTGCTGGTGCAAAAATATAGAGTTTGGCCTTTATAAGGACCACTTTTCCATACTAGTGTTTTTTTAATCGCTTGATCCAAATTATTAATATGCTGATCTAAAGGCTCGTTGATATCAAGGTAAATAATCATCATGTCATCAGGATGATCATTCTGATATTTCATTAAGCGGATATTTTTTATTATCGCCAACGACAGGATAACTGTCTGCACATAAAATATTCTTCATGATAGATAAGTCAGAGACATGGTTGTGACAGAGAACAATTTTATTATTATACCACTGAATATCTAGCTCAATTTGGCGAACACCCTCATTTAATTGGTCAGTTAAGTTACTGTAGGCATCTGGATCTGAATAACTTAAATTATACGGGCTATTGCTTCCAGTATAATGTCTTGATACTGCAGAGTTATGACCCCCTAGAAACTGTTCGAAATTTAAAGGTTCATTTTCACTTAGTTTAGCCTGTAAACCTAGCATTTCTTCTAATGAACTTCCATTATTAATATATTTCTTATTTAGGTCTGGTGAAAAAATAATACAATTATCCCCTCCTTTACCACCACAGTCTGCTTGAGATAAGCTTTCTGTTACCTCGGCAGCCTTTAAACCATCAATATTAAAAATAACATTTCCATCTAATGGTCGAGCTAGCGCTTTATTATGGTCTGTTACCACAGAAAATTCTTTTTGGCTAAATTGACCATGGCAATCCGGCAAACTAATTTTTTCTGAACGAACATCAAAATATGATTTATAAGAAGAGCGACTGTAATAGTAATGAAACGTACAATAACTCGTTGTATCATCTTTTTTTGAAACTTTAATTATTCCCTCATTAGAGCCATATTGACTATACCAGTTCATTTTTCCGTCAGTAAACTGGTACTCACAGCTTACTGACTGATCGGCAACGGTATTATTTTTGGCACTGTTGCATAAATTATGAATCCCTGACGGGTCGTACCAACCAGCATCAGGTGTAATAGACACGATAACAGGATAGTTAAAATTATTAACGAATCTAAAGTAGTTACTCCAAGAAAAGCTTGTACTTGAAAAGGCCAAAGTAAAAATAAAACAGGTAGTTAAATACTTTTTTTTGACATTAAATTTCCAACTATTTTTAAAATAAAACATATAATATTAAAATATTTAGGAGAACTATACCAAAAACTAAAAATTAAATAAGTATGTAGTTTTACCAATGTGTACTCTCAGTTTGAGACTATTTCAACAGAGGAAATAAAATGATATAAATTTATTTCACCAATATCATGAAAACAGGAAGACATGTTACCCTTACAAGGCTCATCTACCCATAAAAAATTAATATTATGAATTTTAATATATAAAATTTTATTAATTGAAAACATAGTAGTTCTACCAGGTTAAAATGTTTTCAAAATAGGATAGAATATTAGTTTTATCCAAGATGGAACACCCTTAAAATTTGGAGATTTTAGTGAGCTTTACGATCAAATGCATTTTGCCTATTTCTTTATTAAGCTGCTGTAGTTATTCTTTGGCTTTTTTACCTTATTCTCACTACGCAAGTGAGGCAAACAAGGTTATCGCTGCCGTTTGCCCCACTCCTAATAACAGCATCTCTAGTGCTCACTGTATTGACTTTTTAATTGGTCAATCTATGTTGGCTTCCAGCGGACTGGTCGATGGAATGCCTAAGAGTAAAATCCTACAGTACAAAATTGGCGGTTTTTTCGTTGGAGGGAACAATGCCCCTAAAGAAGCTATTCAAAAAGATGCAAAGGCGATTCACACTAATCTCAACCCTTTAACAGATACTAACATATTAAAACATTACTCTACATTGAGTAACTGGAGAAGTTTGTCTCAATTTTTAAATCAACCTGTTATTGTTAAAAATAAATCAGGTCAGGAATATAAGATATTTCCATTATTAGGAACAGATGCTGTACATGGAAATCAGCATATTTTAGGTTCAGTATTGTTCCCTCAAAATATTGCTTTAGGAGCCACACATGATCCTTCACTCATCAGGGAAATAGGTCGTTATACTAGTGAAGACGTAAAAAAAAGCGGGGTTAATTGGGCCTTTGCTCCAACACTTGCAATTGCACATAATTTGAACTGGGGTCGTAGTTATGAATCATTCAGCTCAGATCCAAGTATAGTGAAAGCACTTGCTAAAAGTTATATTCTAGGTATGCAATATCCAAGATATAAAACAACACAAAATAATATAACTGGAATCCTTGCAACAGCAAAGCATTATATTGGTGATGGAAATACAGAACATGGGCAAGATGAAGGCCATGTTAAATTAAACAAACAAAACGTGAGCACCTTTTATAAGGAAAATATCCCTGGATATATTGGCGCTATAGATGGAGCTAATGTGGGTTCTGTCATGGTGTCTTATAGCTCAATTACTGGTGTTGGCTCTAATTCTGGGCGTTATGTTCCGATGACAGTCAATACAACGTATTTAAGACATGGCCTACTTGATGGTGAAAACCCAAATCAGTTAAAATTCTCTGGGTTGGTGGTTTCTGATGATATTGCAACTGACCGTGCAGCAAATCAAGGTTGGCCAACGCAAAGTCCTAAGGCAAACCCGTTTCAACACAATAAAAACTCAGATGAACGCTATCAACACGCATTATTACACGCTGAAAATGCGGGCATTGATATGTTTATGATGGACACATTCTCATCTTACAAGACTATTGATCAATTTAAAACTGATTTTAGCAAGCTGTTAAAGTCTAATCACCCCTCCACTCAATCACTAGATATTAATGCGCTTAAAGACCATGTTAAACGAATTTTAGAAATTAAATTAGCTATGGGCCTAATTCAAGGAATTCATATTAGCGTCAAAAATAATCATTATAAAAAGCCTTTATCTTTAAAAGGTCAAAATAATCAGGCAGCAGCTGTAATTGCTCAAAAAGCAGCGCTGGAGTCCTTTGTTTTGCTAAAAAACAACCATCGCATTCAACCGATTAATCAGCATAATTATCAATATATTATTTTATTAGGCAATCATGAGCATCTGCCTCAAATTGAAGGCGGGGAAACTGTTTATGATTACAATAACATAGGTATGCAAAATGGGGGTTGGACTATACGCTGGCAAGGTTACCTTGGGAATACATTTTGGAGAGGACAAAATAAAAAAGAGTCATATGCAACATCTTTGTTAGACGGCATGATTAAAAATCTTAACAGCCAACAGAAATTGGCCATTGTTGTTGACAAGCTGAAAGATAAACAACTATTCCCATCAAAGCTATCCCCTTCTCTCGTTGTGCTAACACTAAACGAACTACAAGGTTATATTAATCAGTATCAATTGACGGGTGCTAATACCTTAGCAATCGGATCGCTAGGTGAATACCCTTATGCTGAGTATATGGGAGATGTTTGCAATAATAACCCACTCTATAAAAATTCGGCAGGTTCAATGCAAAACCCTTATTTAGCTGCGAGAGAAAAATCAAACTTAAAACTAGGCTATGATAAAAGTGCTCTACAAGCAATTAAGCAACTTAAAAACAGTCATATTCCACTATTAAGTGTTGTTTATTCTGGACGCCCCGTGACTTTACAGCAAAAAGGTTGGGGCAATTCCCCTTGGCTGCTTAGTGATGCCATCATTGCTGCATGGCTACCAGGGACTAGTGGTGGTGCAGCCATGGCAGACTATTTATATAACGGCAAAGACACGGCAGTAACTGCACTTGGTAAAACAAATACCTTATCCTTTGCATGGGATCACCCTAAACTAGCGAGAGGCACAGGTTTAAATTTTTGAGTCTGAGTTCGAAATTTTAAAATAAAAAACTGATGGGCGGCTGTATTGTTTCTGGCCATCCCAACTTTACCGTACCCAACAGTATTGATGGAAAGGAGATTTGCGGTGCATATCGGTGGGGATTTAGCACCCAACCAGTCATGTTTTTAAAAGAATTTAATGGCAACTGAGTATTGCAGCTCATATTGCAGAGGCCGCTACTTTACTGCCGACACTTCATCACTCGACGTACTTCATCTAAAGTCCGCTGACTCGCCCCTTGGTGCTTTTTAACCACTTCTCGGCCACACTTGCCCATAGCCAAGCATTTTTCAGAGTCAGTCAATAGATCAATAATGCTCTCAGCTAAACTATCACTCATTTCTTCGACTTTTATCGCCGCATTCGCATCAAGCAATAATTGAGCCACTTGAGTAAAGTTAAAGACATGTGGCCCGGTAATCACCGCTTTGCCGAGCGACGCCGGTTCTAGCATATTATGCCCGCCAATCGGCTGAAAACTTCCTGCAACCACGGCAATATCTGCAAGCTGATAATAAAGCCCCATCTCCCCCATCGAGTCGCCCAAATAGAGCTGAATTTCTTGATTAAGAGAGGCATCATTATCACTGCGGCAAGAAAATTTCCGGTCTGTTTTCTCACAAAGCTTTTTCACTTCTGCAAAACGATTGGGGTGGCGCGGTACTAAAACTAGAATCACATCTAATTTCTGCCAAATTTTTTCAAACACCGTTAAAACAAGCTCTTCTTCACCTTTATGAGTGCTTGCCACCGTTACAACCGGCCGCGCTGTGCCTAAAGCTTCGCGAATCACTTTTGCTTTAGCAGCTAAACCTTCTGGCCAAGACAAATCATATTTAACATTACCACAGATTTTAACCTGCTCTTTATCTACACCTAATTTAATAAAGCGCTCAGCATCTGCATCAGTTTGAGGCAAAACCAAATCAAATTGTTGCATCATCCACGAACTAAAGCCTTTAAAACGCTGATAGCCTGCAGCAGAGCGTGCAGATAATCGAGCATTGGCGAGCACGCAAGGAATATCATATTTTTTTCGCTTCAGCCAGCAAGTTCGGCCAGACTTCTGTTTCAATTAAAATTAAAATTTTAGGCCGGACAAAATCAAGGAATCGACGCACCGCACAGGGTAAGTCATAAGGCACAAAAACATGATAAACCTGTTGATCGGCCAAACTGCGTTGAACTTGCTCAGAGCCTGTCGGCGTCATCGTTGTCATCACAATCGGCCGCTTATCCCCTTGTTCACGTAAGGTTTTGACCAGCATGCTCGCAGCAACCACCTCACCGACAGACGCCGCATGGATCCACAAGCCATGTTGATATTCTTTAGGAACCTTCGCCCAGCCTAAACGCTCTAACCAGCGGCTTCGATAAGCCGGTAACTTCCGACTTTTCCACCATAGACGCAAAAAAATAACAGGCAATAATAAGTAAAAACAGCAAGTATAAAATCGACGTATCATGAATATATTATCTCGAATGTAACCAATCTAAATAAAGTTTTACGCCTTCTTCAACCGTTAAAAAGCGCTCATCAAACCCGGCATGACGTAGATCATGCATATCCGCCTCAGTAAAACTTTGATACGCCCCCTTTAAATGCTCTGGGAAAGGCACATAACTTAACTCACCCTGGCCATGCCACTCCATCACCGCACGAGCGACATCGTTAAAACTCTGGCTTGAGCCAGTGCCTAAATTAAAGATTCCAGAGACATCAGGGTTTTCTAACAGCCATAGATTTACTTTGACAACATCGCCAACATAAATAAAATCGCGGCGCTGCTCACCATCTTCATAACCGCCAGAGCCTGCAAACAGTTTAATTTTGCCACTTTCATGCATTTGATTATTCAGGTGATAAGCCACACTCGCCATTGAACCTTTATGCTGTTCACGAGGACCATAGACATTGAAATAACGCAAACCTACCACCTGACTCGAAGCTGATAGAGCGCATTGACGGATATATTGATCAAATTGCCACTTAGAATAACCATACACATTTAACGGCTTTTCAAATTCACGCACCTCTTTAAAAGTATCACTACCACCATACACAGCAGCACTGGATGCATAAATAAAGGCAATTCCACGGGCCATACAATAATGCAATAACTGTTTTGAATACTCATAGTTATTGTTCATCATATAACGGCCATCCCACTCCGTCGTTTTAGAACATGCCCCTTGGTGAAATACCGCTTTAACGTAGTCAGAAAAATCATCATTAGCTTTAATTTTTTCGATAAACTGATCTTTATCCAGGTAATCTAAAATATCGCAATCGGCTAAATTCACGAATTTTTTGCCATCGGATAAATCATCGACCACTAAAATCTCGCGATGTCCTTGCTCATTTAACTGCTTGATTAAATTACTACCAATAAACCCTGCACCACCGGTGACAATAATCATAAATGACTCTCCTACGTTAAATACTGATTTATGCCCACATGGGCCTGAGTATGTGTGCCATCAATCACTTGCTGCAAACGTGATAAATTCTCTTGCTCTTGGCCCCTGCTATTCTCTTGATGCCAAAGATGAAATAACGGCGCATAATAACGCCCATCCAAACGTTTTATTCCTGCCCGTAATAAGCGAATGATAAAATCCGAATCTTCATAACCCCAGCCGGTAAAACTTTCATCAAAACCATTGACAGCAATAATATCCATTTTCCAAGCGGCGATATTACAACCCCGTACCCCTTGCCATTTTTGCCTACTTTCACGCCAAGAACCTAATGCTCTTTTAACCAGAGGCAATAAGCGATTACAGTGCCCTGATAAACGCTTAACAAACCAATAAAGTAAACTCTTGTCAGCTAAATTTATTTTTTGTTCTAATACTACCTGAGTGAAATTTTCACTGAGCAATATACGATTACCACCGACAAAAAAGCCAGTTTTTGCAAGCTCATAATGGCGTTGAATAAAATAACTCGGCACAATACAATCGCCATCGACAAAAATAATATACTCACCCTTTGCCGCTACAACTGCTTTATTACGGATTTTAGCAAGTTGAAAGCCTTGATCTTCTTGCCAAATATGCTGAATCGGAATATGACTCGTTGATTTAACTTGATCAATTAAATGTTTAGTATCATCTTTTGAACCATCATCGGCGATGACCACTTCAAAACTGGCCTGCGTCTGTTGTGATAAAAAACTTTTCACAACACGCTCTAAGGCTTGTGGCCAATTATAGGTCGCTAAGACAATAGAAATATCCATGATTAGTCTTTTTTCATTACCTTTTCGCTTTTAGGTAACTGCCACCCCGCTTGACGCTCAGTGAGCTTAGCATGGCGATAAAACGTCCCTTCAAAATTGCCTAAAGCGATAATAAACCCTGGCCAACCATCTAAAAAACCACGTTTTAATACATAATGCTTTAAAAACGACCAAAAACCATGAAATAGCGCCTTGGCAAAAGAGCCTTGTTTACCGCGCTCAATCAGTTTATCCACCCCCAAGGTCGAATAACGATTGGCCTTATGTACGACTTCATCTAAGTTTTTAAAGGGAATTTGCCAGATAGAAGATTTTAGTTCACCAATCTCTTTGTCACTATGAGAGATATACCCTTCATGAACTGGCTTTAAATCATAACTCATCTTGCCGCGACGAAATAATTGCGGCTGACGGTAATTAGGATACCAACCCGAGTGCTTAATCCAGCGCCCTAAAAAAAATGTTGCGCCTAGGCACTAGATAAATATCCAAACTTTCAGCATTATTAACAATCTCAACAATTTCATCGCGAGCTTCAGCAGTGCAACGTTCATCTGAATCTAGGCTAAAGATCCAATCCCCCGTACAGTGTGAGATGGCCTGATTACGCAAATCACCAAAACCATTAAAGGGCACTTGTACGACCTTCGCACCAAGCGCTTCCGCCCACTTGGCCGTTCTGTCCGTGCTACCAGAGTCCGCAACAATAATCTCATCGGCCCAGAGTAAAGTCTGAACACAATCTCTAATCTTCTCTTCTTCATTGTAGGCGATGACATAGGCCGAAACTTTCAAGGTCGCACTCCACTCATTAATTGGCCTAGTGTACTCCAAACTGTGGCAGGTTGCACGGTTGCAAAACAGGGGGGCCAGGGTGACTTTTGATCATCATCGTATTGGCAACGTCGACTCAAACATGGCGCACAATGAAAATCAGCATGCAAATGCCGCTGATTCTTCCCATAAGTTGATGTTAATACGGGGTTTGTTGGCCCATAGACAGACACACAAGGCACCGCCAATGCCGCAGATAAATGCCCAAGTCCCGTATCTACAGCAACCACCCCCTTTGCCGCTTGTAAACACTCCCTCATCTGCGCTAGCGTCATTTTGTCCAGTACAGTAACATGCTCATAGCCCTTAGCAATTTGCAAAGCTGTTTCTTTTTCGCTCTCACTGCCCCAGGGGAGTTTCACTTTCATATTCGCACAAGCTGCAAGTTGGCAGAGCGCTCGCCAATAACTCACCGGCCATTTTTTCGTTTGCCAAGCCGTGCCATGCAAAAATACTAGATACTCTTCATGATTGCTTAAAAGAGTCTGACTAGACTTTGAATCTAAGCCATAATCTAATTCTAAGCTGGATAAGTTATAACCTAGCGCCTTGGCAAATAATTGCCTAACTCGCTCAACTGCATGTTGGCCTTTAGGCACATCCACGGTTTTTTCATACAATAATGATAAACCTTTCTCTTTAGCGCTGCGCTGATTTAAGCCTACTCGTTCCCCTTGTGCCCACACCGCAAGCAAAGCACTTTTCCATAAGCCTTGTGCATCAATGACCTTATCATAGGGCGTTTGTTTTAGTTGCTGAATACACGTCTTTAACTCACCCGAAGACCAAGCCTTACGCCAATTTTTACGCCAACGCCGCAAAGCCACCGGAATAACACTTTTAACCGCTGGGTGCCAACTAGGGATTTCAGCCAAGCCTTCTTCCACCAACCAATCAACTTCAAGGTTAGGAATCTTATGCAGAGCATCCGTTAAAGCTGGCAAGGTGTGAATCACATCCCCGAGTGATGATGTTTTAACAATGAGAACTTTCATGATAGCTGATCTAGCGCCCGTAAAACTTCATCAGGCTTGATATATTGCATACAATGATGGTGCTCTAATGGACACTCTCGTTTAAAACAAGGTCGACACTCTAGCTCTTTTTCTAGCACCGTTACCTTTTTACCCAGTGGCGGCGTAAAACCAGGGTCGGTCGAGCCATAAATAGCAACTGTCGGTTTGCCAAGGCTTGCGGCAATATGCATCAGTCCAGAATCATTCGATACCACTTGCGCTGCAACCGATAATAAGTCAACCGCTTCCTCTAGATTCGTCTTGCCGACAAGATTAATGCATTCTGGCGCTTTTGCTAACACCTCTTTTGCTACGGTTTCATCTTTTTTAGAGCCAAACAACCAAACCTGCCAACCGGCGTGGATTTTCTCAAGGGCAACCTTTGCAAAATAATCCGTCGGCCATTTTTTCGAAGGGCCAAATTCAGCACCAGGCGATAAAGCTAAAACTGGGCGCGATTGAGGCTCTAATTTCAACTTTGCCAGTGCCATCTCAACATTTTTATCAGCAGCAATAAGTTCAGGGTTTGGACACATTGCCGGCAATATTTTAGCACCTTTAGGGTAAGCTAAGGCCACCATACGCTGAACCATCAAAGGGCATTTCTCTTTATCCAGTTTTCTTGCATCATTGAGCAAACCATAACGAAACTCACCCAGCCAACCAGTACGCTGAGGGATGTTAGCCGCCCAGGGCACCAGAGCCGATTTCCAAGAATTAGGCAGCACAATGGCTTGATCATAACGCTTTTTTTGTAACACTTTTCCTAAGCGAATGCGTTCTTTAAAGGCAAATTGACCATGAGCAAAAGGCGCTGAAATAGCCTCTCGCACCTCTGGCATACGCGCGAGCAACGCAAAAGTCCAATCCGGGGCCAGTACATCAATATTAACACCAGGGTGCTGCTGCAATAAGACTTTAAATAAAGATTGAGCCATCATCATGTCCCCCACCCAGGAGGGACCTACAACTAAGATATTTTGCACAAAAAATTAGCTTTTATTGATTAAGTGAAATTCTGCACCACAGTAAGGGCAGGTTGCTGTGCCTGTTTCTTCAATCGGCAAATACACACGTGGGTGGGCGTCCCAAATTTCCATCTGCGGCATCGGGCACGACAATGGTAAATCTTTTTTGGTCACATCATAGCGTGGTACGGCACAAGCACGTACTGGTTTTTGGTTCGACATGGATATAAAACCCCTTTGTAATTTTGACACATTATCTGCTGCAATGCTTTAAGATGCAAATGGCAGATCCAGCTGCCCTTGCTGCCACTGTTGCCAGAGCTGCTGAATCTTGTGACGATGCCGCTGCAATTGATCAACAGGCTCTACAGCGAGCAGAATATGATCCATTAGGGCAGACTTATAAAGCGTTAGGGCTGCACTTAACTGCTCATAGTCTGCTTCACTGATCCGTTGGCTCTTAAAAGCTATTTTGAGTATAGATAAGCTATCGCGTTCGCCCAAAAGTTCAGGATAATTTACACTGAAAACCAGCACAAAATACTGAGCGATGAATTCAATGTCAATGCTACCACCAGCAATCGATTTTAATGATGAAGTTTGTGTTTTCTGCCTGGATGATTGATGCATTTTCTCACGCATCTGGCAAATACTGCCGATAAGCTCAAGGCGCTCACGCGTTTGGCTCAACACCTGTCGACGTATTCTCTCAAAGTGCTTTGCAAGCTCCTTATGACCGCAAATAAAGCGCGCTTTAACTAACGCTTGATGCTCCCAATCCCAGGCGTCTTGATGCTGATAGCGTTCAAAGTGATTAATATCACTCACGAGCAAGCCAGAGCTTCCCGAAGGGCGTAAGCGCGTATCAACTTCATATAACACACCCTGCTGAGTGCGTGTGGTTAATGCATTCACGATCTTACGCGCTAGCCGACTGATTGTAGCGCCGTCAATCTTGCTGCCATCATGCAAAAACACCAGATCCAGATCAGAGCCATAATTCATTTCAGCAGAACCAAGCTTACCATAGGCAATCACCGCAAAAGAACAGCTTTGTGCATCTAAGTTCAACTTATCTAGAACAAGATGATACACTGCATGAACCAAGACTTCTGCAGTATTACTCAAAATGCGCTCAGGTGAGAAATATTCATCTGCACTGCCATCTAAATACACTGCAGCAACCTGCATTTGCACCATCAACTTAAACTCACGCAAAGCTTCAAATTGACGTTCTTCGTTATCTTCACAATAATGCAACTGGCGAGACAAACGCGCTTCTAAACTTTTAATATCAAACTCGGTGATCTGCCCAGGCGTAATCAAATCATCCAATAAAAACGGGTAATCGCGTAAATGCTGAGCGACCCACGCACTCTGGCTAACAATATCAACAAAGCGCTGCAAAGCCACTGGGTGCTCAGCAAGCATTGATAGATAAGCACTACGACGAACAATCGCCTCTAATACGTTAAAAACTTGCTCTACAGCACTTTCATTACTCTGACCCTGTAACGATAAGCAAACCGCAGGTAAAATCGCTAATAACCGCTTTGCCGCTTGCTTTGACATTTGCCGGCAGGCGCGTGAATCAAATAAACGTTTAACCCGTTTCGCAATAATTTCTGCCGCAGTGCCAATCACTGATAATTTCACTAGCCAAGCGGTAATTTTCTGAACAGTCAAATCCTCTAAACGATGATGCTCTAAATCAACCAAAGGCATAATAACAGCCTGCATGCTGTCTTCTGGTACATGCACAGACTCTAAAAAATAATCATGCACACGCTTTTGAACGCGATTAAGTTGCTCTTTAAATTTCTCATCATTTTCAAAGCCTAAAGCATAACTTAAGCGCAGTAACGCCAACGAGTCGGTCGGCAATTGGTGTTCCTGTCCATCTGCATACATCTGTAAATAGTTTTCAAGGCGACGTAAAAATAAATAATCTTCTAAGCGAGTATTTAAATCATCTTGACTGATTAACCCTAAATCATGGCTGTGTATTAATGCTTGAATAAACGAGCTGGTTTGCAAGGCTGTTAAGCGTCCGCCATAAACTAGCTGTAAGGCCTGTACACTAAACTCGGCTTCACGAATCCCACCAATACCACGCTTAATGCAATCTTTTGACTTTCTCTTGGCCTCCGCCAAAATTTGCTCTCTTAGCTCTCTGAGCGCCGAGAAAATACCATAATCCACATAACGCCGATACACAAAAGGCAGGCCAATCTCCTGCCATTCTTGCAAGCCAGATTCCGAACCAATCACTAACTGTGCTTTGACTAAAGCATAACGCTCCCACGCTCGGCCCTGACGCTGATAATAAACCGCCATCGCATCCAGCGGCATCACCAACGGTCCACTATTGCCATAAGGGCGCAAACGCACATCAACCCGATAGACAAAACCATCTTCTGTGACTTCATTGAGTACCTGAACTAAATGCTGAGCTACCTGATTAAAGTAATACTTTTCATCAACCTGACGGCGGCCGCCCTCGGTCATGCCAACACCACGACTCGCAAACATAAGATCGATATCCGAAGAAAAGTTAAGCTCACCGCCGCCGAGCTTACCTAACGCCAATACCAATAACTCAGCGTTCACTAACTCACCATAAATCGGCTTGAAGTAACACTTCAGCCAGTCAAAGCTTTCAACCAAACAAGCATGCGCCAAGGCTGAAAGCTCTCTTAATGTCTGTTCATCGTCACTCCAGCCTGCCAATGCACGCCAAGCAATGCGTACAGTTTCTGTACGGCGAAACAGCCTTAATTCACGCTTTAATTCATCAATACTCTTAACCGCATGAATCATCTCAGATAAGGTTTGCCGATAGTTTTCTTGAGTCAGTAACTCATTACCCAGACAGGGCTTTTTAAACAGTTCAGCAAGTTGCTTCGGCTGCTGTAAACAATAATCAGAAACAAAGCAACTGCTCACCCACACACGCGCGACTGTTTTATAAAAGTCAGTAGGAAGTTCTGGAATAGATTCGAGTGCAAGCCAGTCTGCCCAACACTTAGAAAATAACGCTAAAAGTTCAGCAGGAAGGTTATGATCCGGTAACTCTGCTCCTTGCACTATACTCATGCTCCCTCCTGCTTGCTTACTCACTAAAAAAATGAAATTAATGCAGACAAATAGGAAAAATACCGCCCCCAGCCAGTTATTGTTCATAAATGCCAGAAAACAAGGTTTACCCTCTTGCTTAAGATTAATTTTGCTGGTAAAGCGAAAAGGCTACCGCGCTTAAGCAGCCAATAAAATACCAAACCCCTAATCCCAATAAAAAACCTAACCAAATTAATCCAGCAATAAATAACGCTTGAAAGCCTAAAATCGCTAATCTGTCATAATTACCAAAAAAAATCGCCGTGGATTTTAAGCCAATTTTAATATCATCATCTCGATCAACCATGGCATACATGGTGTCATAAGCTAATGTCCAAGCACAGCAAGCAGCGAATAATATCCATGCCTCCAGCGGTATCGTATTCATGGTTGCACTATAAGCTAAGATCACTCCCCAATTAAACGGCAGACTTAAAACCAGCTGGGCAAAGTGAGTAAAGCGCTTACTAAACGGATAAATCACGGCCATCACGATACAGCCCACAGAAAGCAGGATCGTTAACGTATTCAATTGCAAAACTAATAGAAAAGCAATCAAGACTAACGTAGCAAAAAGGCTCAAGGCTCGTTTTTTAGAAATGAGTCCTTGGGCCAAAGGTCGATATGCCGTTCTTGCTACATGCGCATCAAAATTGCGATCTGCATAATCATTAATCACACAACCGGCAGCACGCACGACAATCGCACCGACTACAAAGATGGTTACTAAAAATGCAGAAGGATGGCCTGAAGTCGCCAACCAGAGCGCCCATAACGACGGCCATAGGCACAGTACGACACCAATGGGTTTATGTAGACGCATCAATTGCAAGTAAGGATAAATTTGTGCTTTGATAGACTCTGCCATAATCTCGCCTTTAAGCTAGTTTTCTTCAGGGTAATCAGGTAAAGCATCAAGAAAAACTTCAACAACCAATACCTGTCCCCAACTCGGTGAAAAAACAGACCGGCGCGCATAGAGCTTATCTTGGTTTGAGACATTAAAGGCAGGCAAGTAAACGTCTTGTGCTTGATCGATACACGCATATTCCATCACCGAACGGGCAACATCACGGCCGTCGGGGTGAAAAAACAAGGTTTCCCCTAACGGTCGATTACCCAAAGTTTCCAAGACTTCTGGAGGCTTGGCCAAAGAAAATACGACACTCGCATAAACCCAAGGCGTGTTATCTCCACAAAGATAAACTTCACGTTCCCAAGCATGATCTTGTTGATAGACGATATCATCAGACTGATACACTGTTTGTAAAGGCTTGGAGCTTTCAGCTAATACGCGCACAGAAAATTCATGGGTCGCGCGCTTGATCGCCGATGTTAAACAATAAGGCTTCTCTAACCATTGTTGCCGATGGTCACTTGCCCCAATCACTGTAGCATCACGTTGCCAAACAATAGGCTGTAAACTCACACGCCACCTCATCATATAAAAATTTTAGCGCAGCTATTGTCACACCCATCGCCTTTGGATTCAAGTCATGCGTGTTTGCTGCCAAAAAGCATTGATGCACTCAGAGACCTGATCAGGCACTTCTAAGTGAAAGTGATGACTTCCTGGCAGCTCATAAGTATAAAGCTTCGCTACCGCGGCTAAACGCCGATCAAACCAAGCGCTATGCGGTAAAATGCCTTCTTTTGCACGAACAAAAGCAACCGGACACTCCAACTTTTCCAACAAAGCTAATACACCCGCTTCATCCGCATATTTTAATTTCGTCTGTGTAAGCAGTGCTGGGTCAAAACGCCAAACCCACCCCCTTCAACCGCTTTTGCACTGCGCTCGACCAACCCCTGTATTACTTTTGCATCCACTCGATTGGCTCGTGCACGCGACTGATACATCTGCTCAATCGATTCATAAATACGAGGTGCCGCATTGCTACGTGAACGTATCTTATCCACCGTTTCAGCGACTGGATGATCTGACTCCATTAAATCTGTCGATATAGGCCCTAAAGCATCCAATGAAACCAAACTGTTCACTCGCTTCGGATGACTCGCCGCAATACAGGTCCCAACAATCGCTCCTAAAGAATGACCTAAAATAGAAAATTGCGACCAGCCTAAATACTCTATCACCTCTTCAATCGCCCGAATTTGCACATCCAGAGTGTAAGGCGTTTGCTTAGCGAGATGATCTGACAGGCCGTGCCCTAAAAAATCTAGCGCAACACACTCCGTATCTTGCAATAACGGTGCGACATGATCAAAGCTCGCCGCATTATCCAGCCAGCCATGCATTGCCAATACCTTATGCCTTCCCTGCCCCCAGCGCTTCGCGCCCAGTGTGCCAAAGCCTGTTACTATTTTGATCTCTGAAACCATACTAAAATCCCTAACCTCTTCACATTTTTCCATCTGAATGCTAATGTCCCAATAAACTCTATCACAAGCCTGTAGTAAAGCGAGAATTTCACCATGCAGCAAAAATCTCATTTTCACTCTATTGTTTCTCATGTTTGGATTGGGCTTCAATGCTCATGCATCTCTCTATTCAGCCAACCAATTAGCAAAAGAATGTGCGATTGCTGTCAAAATTGAAAAACGCGAACTGCCTAAAAATAACAAAACCATGCTACCTGCACTCAATTGCATTCGCTTTATTGAAGGGGTCAGGCAAACGCGTTTAGCTTTTGCAGCAAAAGCTGATAAAGAAAGCTTAAGCTATGCTAAAATCCATTATGGCAAAATCAATAATGGTGAACGCGCTTTCACCGTTTATAATTACCTCAAAGCCCATATCAATAGCACAAATGAAAACAAACCTGCGAGTCTGGCAGTCCTTGCTGCTCTCAATAAAAACTACCCCTTAGAACCCGCCGCTAACAATCAAAAGCACAAAAATAATAGTTAAAATAGAAATAAGAAAAGAAAGTAGGTTCAATTAAATTTAAATGAAGATAATCTCAAAATAAGGACAGCTCATGAAATTTACTAAATTCATCCGCGACAGCCGCCTAATTTCAGCTTCCTGCTTATTCTTAGGTGCAATCAGCCTAAACTATGCAGCAACCGCAAACACGAATACCAACCAACAGCAATCAATGCGCTTTAACAATAGCAAAGCGCTCGTTATTTCTAAACCAGGCCATACTTTCGAAATTAAAGTTCCGGCCAACCCAACCACAGGCTATTTATGGTTCTTAAAGTCTTACAATCATAACCTCATCGAAGCGGTCAAACACCGTTACGATGCCCCTAAAACGAATATGGTCGGCTCTCCGGGTAAAGACGTTTGGACATTTAAAGCAAAACCTGCTTTTTTACGGTCCCACAAATTACAGTGATAGAGCTTTATAGCGCCCGTCCTTTTGACATTCGCAAAGGGCGTATATTAAAGCTTGCCCTCGTCTCACAGCCTCCTCAATTAAAAGTTGTGAAAAATAGAAAATTAAAGTTAACAATACGTTCTTTTCAAAGGATTCGAAAGTAGTAATGAGCAGTCAGTCGTTTTCTCTTCAAGCAGATTACCAAACCTTTATTGATGAACTCGGTAAAAGTGATTTTAAAGGTGATATCAATACCGATCTTGCCACCCGCATCGTCTTTGCCACCGATAACAGCATTTATCAAAATTTACCACAGGCGGTCATCGCCCCTTATCATCATGATGATATTGTCTGCTTAACTCAGCTACTTTCTCATAGCAAATTTCGCCATATTGCTCTAAGCGCGCGTGGTGGCGGCACTGGAACCAACGGCCAATCTTTAACCAGTAGCATTATTCTAGACACTTCAAAATACCTGACTCATATCCTTGAAATTAACCCCGAACAACGCTGGGCCCGTGTCCAGTCAGGGGTAATCCGTGATCAACTCAATGATGCCTTAAAAGAATATGGTTTATTTTTCGCACCGAGCTTATCGACCAGTAACCGCGCAACCTTAGGTGGCATGACCAATACCGATGCCTGCGGTCAAGGCTCGCGAATTTATGGTCACACCAGCGATCATATTCTTGAAAGCACCTGCATTTTTGCAGATGGCACCAGCCATATCATCAAATCTAAGCCAACAAAACAAGACTTAAAACAAAACTCAACTCGCTTGCAGTCCTTATCTGATAAGCTCTCTAATCAACTTACAGCACATCATCAAGAAATTAGTCAGCGCTTTCCTAAATTAAGTCGTTATATGACCGGCTATAATCTCGCCCAGTGCCAAAATCATGACAATAATAACCACTTAAACTTAAATAAGCTCATTGCAGGCTCTGAAGGTACGCTTGCCATAGTCACCGAGCTTAAACTTAATTTAATGCCAATTCCAAAATTTAAGTATGTCTTTGCTTTATTTTATACTGATTTCCAAGATGCCCTAAAAAGCGCTCACCAGCTTTTAGCTATTCACCCAACATCAATAGAAACCATAGACGATAACGTCTTAAGCCTTGCCAAAAAAGATCCGATCTATACAGAGCTTGAAGATTTTTTCCCAAGGGAAGTTACCAGATAGTTTAAGTGCATTAAACTTAATCGAGTTCACCGCAGATACCCTTGAAGAACTACAAGATAAAATCAAGCCATTACAAGCCCAGCTTAAAGATAAAACAGGGCACATTATTCCAGCAGGCTATACCGGCACCCAAGATCCAGGCCAAATCGAAATACTCTGGAATTTACGCAAAAAAAGCGTCGGTTTATTAGGGAATACACCGGGTGAACGTCGTCCACTGCCATTTATAGAAGATACTGTCGTTCCCCCTCAACACCTTGCTGATTATATTTTTGAGCTGCGGCATTTACTCGAAAAGCATGGACTAAAATATGGCATGTTTGGGCACGTCGATGTTGGCTGCCTGCATGTGCGCCCTGCACTAGACTTAAAACAAGAGCATGATGCCCAATTAATTACCACCATTACCGAAGAAACCGCAACACTCGTCAAAAAATACCACGGCTTGCTGTGGGGAGAGCATGGCAAAGGCTATCGCGGTCATTATATTAAAGACTATATCGGTGAAAATTTATACCAACTTATGGCCGAAATCAAAGGATTATTCGACCCCTTTAATCAACTTAATCCCGGCAAGCTCGTTTCTTCGCCCTATAAACCACACGCTTTATTACCAATAAAAAGCACACTACGTGGTGATTATGACCGTCAAATCAACTCAGCTTACCAACAAGACTATCAAAATATTCTCCGCTGCAATGGGAATGGTGCTTGCTTTACCTATCAAAAAAATCAAGTGATTTGCCCATCCTACAAAGTCACCAATAATCGCTTACACTCGCCTAAAGGTCGAGCCAGTTTATTGCGTGAATGGAGCCGACAACACTCTACTGGCAAGTTAACTCCTAGCTTTGAAGAAGACGTTTATCATTCAATTCAAGGCTGCTTAGGCTGTAAGGGTTGTGCGACCGCTTGCCCGGTGCAAGTCAATATTCCTAATACCAAAGCAAAGTTTTTAAATCAATATTACCAAACGCACAAACGTCCTTTAAAAGATTATTTAGTCGCTAATATCGAATCTTTACTGTCTATACAAGCCGCTGCACCTCGATTTTTTAATGCATTATCTCATAACCCTATCAGCAGTCGCATCATTAAAAGTTTAGGCTTAATCGACTTACCTAAACTCAGCACCCCGAGCTTAAAATCAAGGCTCAAAAAGCAAGAGATTTCCTTTTCAACGCTAAATGATTTGAATACACTCGCAAAAACTGACAGAGAAAACACAGTTCTTCTCGTACAAGATCCGTTTACCAGTTTTTATGAGGCAGAACTCGTCACTGACATGTATCAACTCATAAAAAAATCTAGGTTACAAGCCATTAATTTTACCGTTTAAAAAAAATGGCAAAGCAATGCATGTAAAAGGTTTTTTAACGCATTTTAGTAACCTTGTTGAAGAAAACAGTCAATTTTTTAGCCAAGTTGCTCACTTTAATATTCCCATGATTGGTCTCGATGCTAGCACCGTGCTCTGTTATCGTGATGAATACCAGGATCAAAAGACGCAACCCACCATTAATAATAATCAGTTTAATATTTTACTATTCTCAGAGTGGCTAAAGTCTATTAATATCAATCAAAATTTAATTTCAAACAATAAATCAACCATTAAATATACACTATTGCAGCACTGCACAGAAAAGTCTTTATTGCCTGAAAGTACTAAACAATGGCTGAATGTCTTTAAACAGTTCAATTTAAACCTAGATATTATTCCGAGTGGCTGTTGCGGCATGGCAGGAACCTACGGCCATGAAATAGAACATTTAAGTAATTCAAAAAAACTATTTAAACAAAACTGGCAAGAAACGATAGAGCAACACAAAGAAGAACAGATCCTTGCCACTGGATTTTCTTGTCGTTGTCAAACCAAACGCCTAAAAGGGTTTAAGCCAAAGCACCCTCTCACTGCTTTGCTTCATTCTCTGCAATAATTATAAAGACAATAACATGACGACTTATTACATTTATATTTTAGAATGCAGCAATGGCGCTCTTTACACTGGCTATACCACCAATCTCGAGCGCCGCTACCAGGAGCATATGCAAGGCAGTTCTAAGTGTAAATATACCCGTGCATTTCCACCAAAGTGCCTAGCTGCCTGTTGGCAAATCAACGGTACATTATCAAATACACTCAAAATAGAAGCCTTGATTAAAAAGCTGAAACGCCCAAAAAAACTAAATTTAATTAACTCTCCAGAGCGATTGCTCGCCCAGTGCCACCATATCACCCAAGCGATTACTTCGTATCATTATCAGCCTTAACAGTATTGCTCAATTCAAATTATGCTAAATACCATTCAATACCAAACACTCAATAAACATAATATCCAAAAAATTAATACACTCTTTTATGAAAGCTTTATAGCAGAACCTTGGAGTCTTCAATGGAACCGACAAATTTCTGAAAATCTACTTGATTATTTTATTAACTTCCCTAATTTTTCAGGCATTATGGCCACCGAGAATAATACTCCTATAGCCGCAGCATTGGGTTCTGCCATGCCTATAACAGAGGGCTATATTTTCGAACTCAAAGAATTTTTCGTCCATCCCAAAAAACAAAAATTCGGCATCGGCACCCAATTAATGGATGAACTAAAAGAACAACTAAAAAAGCAGTTTTCAGATCAAGAGATTAAAATTAATTTAATGACAAACAAAAATTTTCCTGCTGCTCGCTTCTATGCTAAGCAAGGGTTCAAGCAAAGTGATGGAATGGCTCTTTTTAGTCTTAACCTTGATCAATAAAAATAAACTAGGCGACAAACAATCTAATCAATGCTCGCAAGTAGATTATTAATTAAGCATGCTGAATATAATCCAGCGTCGCTTGCTCCTGCGGTGCCTTAAATAAATTATCTGTCGATGCAAACTCAACTAGACGACCTTGACGCATAAACGCGGTATAATCAGCAACACGTTGTGCTTGACGCAAATTATGTGTCACCAAAACGATGGTATAACGCTCTTTTAACGTTAAAATGAGCTCTTCAATCTTCTGCGTCGATGCTGGATCTAAGGCCGAAGTTGGCTCATCAAGTAACAAGACTTCAGGACACATAGCTAAGGTTCTTGCCAAACATAAACGTTGTTGCTGCCCCCCTGAAAGTGCGGTCGCGGGTGCTTTTAACTTGTCTTTGACTTCATCCCAAAGTGCAGCTTGACGTAAGGCATCTTCGATGCGCTGATCTAACTCTTTGCGTGATAGGCGTTCATGATGCTTTAAAGCAAAAGCAATATTTTGATAAATATTCATTGGGAAGGTCGTCGGTTTTTGAAAAACCATGCCCATACGCTTTCTTAAATTTGCAACTTTGCTTGCTTTAAGGACATTATTATTTTCAAATAAGACCTCGCCGGTTGCCATCTGTTTGGCATGCAAATCATAAATCCGATTCATTGCTCTCAATAAGGTTGATTTACCTGATCCTGATGGTCCGATCAATGCGGTGACTTTATTTTTTTCAATATTTAAATTGATATTAAATAGTGCCTGACTGTCCTTGTTATAGTAAAAGTTTAAATCTTTCA
Organism: Piscirickettsia litoralis; assembly: GCF_001720395.1. Taxonomy (NCBI): domain Bacteria; kingdom Pseudomonadati; phylum Pseudomonadota; class Gammaproteobacteria; order Thiotrichales; family Piscirickettsiaceae; genus Piscirickettsia; species Piscirickettsia litoralis. The sequence continues at coordinate 2,454,254 of NZ_MDTU01000001.1, read as the reverse complement.
CTTCAATTGACATCACAGTTTTTCTCTCTTTCGGATGAAATGTAATTACATTATTCGCTGAATTCATGGGTTATGCTCCCTTACGTGTCAAAACAAATCGTGTGATTAAGCTCATGGCAATCACAATAAAAGTAATTAAAAGTGCACCTGACCAAGCTAGCTGCTGCCAGTCGCTGTATGGACTCATCGCATATTGATAAATAACCACTGGTAAATTTGCCATCGGTTGCGTAATATCAGCACTCCAAAATTGATTGCTTAAGGTTGTAAATAATAATGGGGCTGTTTCACCGAGCATCCGGGCAATTGCTAGCAAAATAATCGTGAATATACCTTGTTTTGCCGCACGGTAAATAATCATCACTGTCACCCGCCAACGTGGCACCCCTAAAGCAATCGCCGCTTCTCTCAATTGCTCAGGTAATAATACCAGCACATCCTCCACACCACGGATAATCATTGGCAACGCAATTAACCCCAAGGCAACCGAACCTGCAACCGCGGAGAAATGCCCTAAAGTCTGTACTAAAATAGCATAGACAAATAAGCCAATAATAATCGACGGTGCACTTAATAGCGTGTCATTTAATAAGCGAATTAACTGGGCTAATTTACTGTCTTGGCCATATTCAGCTAAATAAGTTGCAGCTAAGATACCAATCGGCGCAGCAAGCACTGCCCCAATCGCTGTAATCACTACACTGCCAAATATTGCATTGGCCAAACCGCCTGAGCTGCCAGGGGCCGGTGTCATTTCAGTAAATAATGACAAATTCAGGCCCTGTATGCCATGTGAAATCAATGTCCATAAAATAGAGACAAGAACACTTAATAAAACCAAACAAAACAGTGAGCAAATTACAGTAAAAATATAGTCTTGTAACTTACGATACCATCTCATGATCAATGTCTCCGGTAACGTGCTAATAATAAACGTGAGAATAAAATCACACAAAACGTCAACGCAAATAAAATCAGCGCTAACTCCATTAATGCACCTGGATATAAATGCCCGGTTGCCTCATTAAATTCGTTGGCAATGGATGCAGAAATCGTCGTCCCTGGCATAAAAAGCATGTTCGAAATCGAATGACTATTACCAATCACAAAGGTTACTGCCATCGTCTCCCCTAATGCACGTCCAAGGCCCAGCATATAGGTCCCAATCACGCCACTACGCACATAAGGAAACAATACCTTACAAACAACCGCTGCACGCGTTACACCCAAACTATGACTTGCCTCTCTCATGGGCACGGGTACTGTTTCTAGAATATCAGCCAGCATCGATGACATCATTGGGATAATCATAAACGATAGAATAATCCCAGCTGTGAGCACACCAATCCCTAAGGGCGGACCCGAAAAGAAAGTCCCAATCAAAGGCAAAGTACCAATATGTTCAGTGAGCCAAGGCTGAATCTCATTAGACATAAAGGGGACAAAAATAAAAAGCCCCCACATCCCATAAATAATACTTGGAATGCCTGCCATCATGTCAATTAAGATCTTCAAGGGGCGCTTAAAACGGCGCGGAGTCAGCTCGGTCATAAAAACAGCAATAGCAAAACTTGCCGGCACGGCGATGATCATAGCAATGACCGAGGTAATTAATGTACCAGACAGCGCTGATAGCCCGCCAAAGTTATCGGCCGCAGGGTTCCAAACATTCGCCCAAATAAAACTTAAACCAAACTTTTCTAAGGCCGGCCAGCTTTGAACAATTAAGCTAATTAAGATGCCAATTAAGGCAACAATGACAAATAGCCCTGCTGCTTTTGTTAATAAATAAAAGCGATCTCCACGAAGGGTGTTAGAGGAACCTGCCTTCGTGTTTGTAATCATTATGCTCATCAAGTCTATCAACCTAGTTAAGCGACTTTATAATTTGCGAAAGCCCACTCTTGACCGATGAGCTGATATACTGGCTTGGGAATCGGAACATAATCAAGCTTCTCAGCCATTTTTTGACCATGATGGTATGACCAGTGGAAGAATTTTAATACCTCATCAACTTTCTTAGCACTCTCATCTTTGTGAACCAAGACAAAAGTACTGGCTGCAATCGGCCAACTTTTCTCTCCAGGTGCATTTGCTAAAATCAGATGAAAACCATTTTTAGCTTGCCATTTTGCATTTTTGGCAGCCGCCTTAAAAGTTTCCATATCCGCTTCAACTACATGACCTGACGCATTCACCATTTTAGCTGCAGGCATATGGGTTTCTTTGGCGTAAGCATACTCGACATAACCAATGGCTCCTGGGATTTGCTTGATGTAATTTGCAACCCCAGCATTACCTTTACCCCCTACACCAACGCCTGGCCAAGCAACGACAGTATTGTAGCTGACCTCTTTATTCCAGCTTTTTGATACTTTGCTTAAATAATAAGTAAAATTAAAAGTGGTTCCCGAACCATCGGCACGGTGAACCGTTGTGATATATTTATGAGGTAAGCTTACTCCAGGATTTAATTTTTGAACTGCTGCGTTATCCCAATATTTAATCTTACCCTGATAAATATCAGCAACTGTTTGCCCATTTAATACTAATGTTTTCTTCACCGAAGGGAGGTTGTAACTCATCACAATGCCACCGACAATAGCAGGAAACTGCATATAGCCTTTTTCTTTAAGCTCTGTTGCTGTTAATGGCTTATCAGACGCAGCAAAATCAACCGTACCTTTGGCCAACTGACGTAAACCGCCGCCAGAACCAATCGCTTGGTAATTGATTTTATGACCTGTTTTATCTTTATAAGCCGCCGCCCACTTTGCCAAGGCAGGGTAAATAAACGTAGAACCCGCTCCTGTCACAGCCTCTCCAGCAGCAAATGCAGAACCTGCCAAACCACAAACAAGAGCAATGCTTGCAGGAACAGCGATCAATCGTTTCATCTTTTCTATCCCACATATAAGTAAAATTAGTATTAACTCATTGAGTACAATTGGAGTATAGGCAGGCAAAGTTACAGCTTTGTTACAGTGGAATTACGCTTCAATGAAATATCAACATCTTTAAAAAAATCATTCAGTTAATAGAATTTCTATATAAATTTAGCAGCTTATTTTTTAGTCCCAATCAAAAAACCTATGAGTCTAACCGGTATTTGTGGTATATAGTTGAAACCTATCAAACAGTGAGGAAGATTGATTTATGACTGCCCGTATTATGATCATCGATGATGAAGCACCAATACGAGACATGGTACGCTTTGCCCTAGAGCTGTCACACTTTGAAGTGATCGAAGCTGAAACCGCCAAAGAAGGCCAGCGTAAAATCATTGAGGACACTCCAGACTTATTGTTACTCGACTGGATGCTCCCGGACCAAGCAGGGATAGACCTTGCCCAAACCCTAAAAGCGCAATACCCGGCCCTACCCATTATTATGCTCACTGCCCGTGCTGAAGAAGAATCTAGAGTCCGTGGTTTAGAACAAGCCGATGATTATGTCATTAAGCCTTTCTCCCCACGTGAGTTAATCGCCCGTATTAAAGCCGTACTGCGCCGCAGCCAATCAAAAACAAATAGCACTACAGAAGAAGTGCAATTTATCCGCCTCGGCAGCCTTTCGGTCAATCAAGACAGTCAACAAGTGTTTGTTCATGATCAAGCCGTTAAAACAGGTCCAATTGAATATAAACTGATCTGCTTTTTCCTCACTCACCCCAATAAAGTCTTTAGTCGCGAGCAACTCCTTAATCGCGTCTGGGGGCCTCAAGTCTATGTCAGTGAGCGCACCGTTGATGTACATATTCGCCGCCTGAGGAAGATTCTTGAATCCGCCGGTTGTGACAACTATATTCACACCACTCGTGGCTCTGGCTACAGCTTACGCTTACCTGCTGAGGACAACGCCTCATGAGTGTCGACCTCCACTATAATAACCCACTCATCGCTAGTCTCTCCGATGCGATTGTCTGCTTAGATCAGGATTTTCTAATCAAGTGGTGGAATCCGGCCGCGCGCAAATTACTACGCTTAAAAAGCCAACACAAACATCAAGCCATCACCGGGATCATTAATAACACTGACTTTACTGAATTTCTAAAAGACCCAAAAGACAGTGTGCAGTGCACATTAAAAAATCAATAAAGCCATCACCGCTATGCTATTACCGGTTGAAAGTGGTGAACAACTGCTTGTTGCTAAAGATATCTCGCAAAGTTATTTTCTAGATAAAATGCGCCAAGACTTCGTCGCTAATGTTTCTCATGAACTACGCACCCCTCTCACTGTTATTCACGGCTATCTAGAAACTCTCATCGATTTTAGTGAAAACGACAGCACAAACGAACAAAACCCTTATTTACATATCTATAATCAAATGCAGCAACAAACCAAACGTATGGAATCTATTGTTGCCGATTTATTATTATTATCACGACTCGAAGGTCAAGCACCCAATAAAGAAGAAGATGAGGTCATTCCTCTAGCGAATATGTTGCAAGGTGTTTACCAAGATACTTTAACACTAAGCCAGCAATCTCATGAAATCGAGCTTGAAATCGACGAAACAATCAAGATTAAAGGCAACCGCTCAGAACTGCGCAGCGCCTTTACTAACCTTTCCTATAATGCCGTTCGTTATACGCCAAAAGAAGGCAAAATATCGATTCAAGCCTATAAAGATGACCAAGGCATTCATGTTACCGTCAAAGATACTGGCATTGGCATCCCGAAAAAATACATCCAACGCCTCACCGAGCGTTTTTATCGCGTTGATAAAGGGCGCTCGCGTGATGTCGGCGGTACTGGTTTAGGGCTTGCTATCGTCAAGCATGTATTACTTCGCCATGATGGCGAACTCAGTATTAAAAGCATAGAGCAAAAAGGCAGCGAGTTTACCTGTTCTTTTCCAGCCTATAAGTTAGTTATAGAGGCTTAAAGCTTCTATAACCAGCTATTCTCAAATAACCTCATACTATTCGTAATGACAATGAAAAAGCATAAGTCTTTGCGACTACAATTCTAAAATCGATTTTTTTACACTTTCATACGCTGTATTTTTTAAAACATCGCCATGAGCACTGATAAGGTGCTTAAATTTTAAACCTAATATTTGATTAAATGCTTCCTTTCTCATCCCTGTTGCTTCAAGCCAAATAGGCGATATACGCGCTTTTGCGATTTCTCCTGCTTCACTAGCAGCCCTGCCAGACTCACCACTAAAGAACTGATCAACTTCTATCCAATTTTTTATACTATCGCAAGTAAAAATAATGCCTCCATGGCAATTGCAATAAATAAAACCTTCTTCAGGCGATGACCCTAAGAATTTAAAAAACTGATAATCATTTATTGGTAGGCTGCTACTATCACTCAAAGAGTGATTTATTTTTTGACCAACAGGCTTTTCAATAGAGCCAAAAGCCCAAAATTCTGCATTATACCTATCCAAATAAAATGCATCATCCCGACCATGAAATGCACCAATACGCACAACGTGCTTAACCTGACCGATATTATCCAACTGGTTAAGGCCATCATCACTTAACCTCACTGTATTAATGAGCGTCAGATCACCATTTTGGTTAATAATTGTCATGTTCCTACTGTGTTGAATTTTCATCCCTTCATACTCTGTTATATTCGTACCACGCACAATATAAATATTTTCAAAAATATTTTTGATCTCGCCATGCGGCCATACAGGACTGTATTCTTTCATAATTTTTCCCTATCTAAATTTAATTTAAAATCTCAGTTCGAGTTTTAATTTCACGAGTATATCTATATTAAGCCTTTTCCCAGCATCCTGTGATTCAATCATCAACTTGGCAGTTGTGAGCAGCACCAAAGGCTATCAGCATTATACTTCAGCCTTCAACTTAAAAATCATCCTCTTTATTAAACCCCATTTCCATCAATTGGTCTTAGTATATAAGTAGCTGAGTTCTGAGTTTTAAAGCAAGAGGTTAATGTGTGCCATATTGATTATGGCTTGATTTTAATATAGATATAAAACACATCAATAAACCTTTATTTTGTTCCAAATCAATAACTTTTGCAAGGAGCTTGATCATTATTTGAAAACTAAATCACTCACCTATGCGAATGCCAAATCTAGAGGACCTCAAAAGTCACTCTCTGTTGCAATTTCAAGAGTTGAGGTCACCCGCCAGAATAGCAAAGTACAACTTATAAACCATTTATGTCGCCTTTCAAAAAAAAATGAGAAAGTACATCCCAAAAAGAAGTATAAAACTATTCACTCACATACCTCAACTCTTATAATATGGTGCCTCAACTGGAGACTAAATGTAGTGTCTCACATTAATAGTCATGTTTTGCCCTACATTACTTGCATCTGAGAATTTCACTCTATAGGGAAATATTGAAACATTTTATGAGCTAACCCTTATTGTAATAATGGGTGACTATATTAGGCCTCAAATTTGGTACTGCCAATAAAAACCGTATAAAAGCTAACATAGTAGATAAAATGAGATTGTAGTTACAGCGTGTTTCAATTACCAATATATGAAAGTAAAAATCAACATTTTATTTTGCCTGTAAACTATAATAAAATCACAATATATAGACACATAATAAAGCAAATGAAAAACATATCCAAAAGTAATGTATTTTTTAAAACGGCTTTGATTTTTATATCATTTTTTTTCCCCCTGCACTTAGTTTTACTAAACAAACAATTGACCTAACTTTACTGACTTGGGAGGGTTATGCTCCGGAAAACCAGATTAGAGAATTTACAGAAAAAATAAGAGATAAATACAACTTAGATGTAAAAATGAAAGTTAATTACATCTCTAATCCAGAAGATTTTTTTCATGCTCTTAAGCGTAAAAAGGTAGATTTAATTGCTCCCACACACAACCTTTTAAAAGATGAAAGATACAAAATGATTAAAAATCAATTATTACTGCCTATTGATTTAAACAATGTTCCAAACTATAAAAACTTAGAAGTAAAAATTAAGAATATAAAGTACAATAAAGATCAAGACAAAATTTACTCCATCCCTTTTATTTATGGTTACTATGGCCTTGCCTATAATAAACGCTATATTGAGTCTCCACCACAAAGTTGGCTCTCACTTTGGAATTCCAAACAAAAAAAACAGTATGCAATTAGTAAAGATTATTATGAAGTTAATATATACATTACTGCATTATCGTTAGGTTATCGTGGGAATCAAATACATAGTTACGATACTTTGAATAATAAAAAAGTTCATCTTGAAGCTTCGTCAACTTGTTAAAAATTCAGCTAGATTTTGGATAGGCGTAGATAAACCTGAAAATTTGAAAGGATTAAGAATGGCTACCTCTTGGGGGTTTTCTATTAACGCATTAAATGATAAATATAATGAGAAGTGGTCAATGACTATCCCTCAAGAGGGTGTTCCTGCGTGGATTGATTCATATGCACTATCTCATAGACTCAAAAACAAACCACAGCACAAAATGGTAGCAGAGGAGTGGCTAAACCACACCCTTTCACCTAATTTTCAAGTTGAAGTTGTGATTGGTCAGCTCGGCAACTTTCCTGTAATAAGAAAAGAGATATTACAAAATAATTCTCTCAACCAGCACTCTATAAGTAAAGCTGAGTTAGAATTTTCTGAAAAAATGATCCTATGGCCCGTGCTATCAAAAAAGAACCGCTTAGGGCTAAGAAGAATTTGGAGGTTAGCCACAAAAAATTTACCTCTGAACGATAATTATATTTATCAACACAAATAAGACAAATTTTATGTTTTAATAAAATATATTTTCAATAAGTAAACAGTATAGATTAAAATAATGCGGGACAAAACATGTCTATTAATTCGAGATACTACAACTAAATAGCCAAGATCAAACGTAAGGCAACTCTTTTTTTAATCATACAAATATCTATTTAACATTTTTTTGAGTTTTCCAGTGTCTTTAAGCTTCTGTATTCCTTGATCTAGTGCAGACTTAAGCTGGTCATGATAGGGGGACTCCTTTGAAATGAGCATAGTAAATTGACTAGCTTCACTTCCTGGGTTTTGCCTATAACCAAATGCACCTGTTAAATAGTCCTGATCAAGAAATTTGAATCCTCGAAGAATTTCTATTCTAGCAAGAATGAGGTTACAACGTTTATATCTTAATTTTGCAAAAGCTTGTTTAAATGTGCTTGCATTGGAATTAATAATTGATACATCCATATTAAAGTCTTCATAATTATAACCACGTAGTCCACAAACGATATATTTACTAAAATCTGATGACTTTTTAATATCTGGACCATCATCGTTGTTGGGATAATCACCTTTAAAAAATATATAGCTGGGTGTTACCTTGTAATATGGTAATGTTAAAGTATATGTCTTTGCCCTTTCTTTATTGTAGGATGAGTTCATTGCTAAATCGTAACGCCCTTGTGCTAATTCTCGCAAACAGCGTTTCCACGGTGGGAGCTTATAGATCACTTTCGCCTTGTATTCACCTTCTAAGATAGAGTTTACAACATCGACAGAAAAGCCAACAACCTTATCTGTCTTGACACCATTTTCTCTGAGAAAATAAGTATACGGAGGCCACTCAGCACCATCATCACACACACGAATAGTTTGACCTTCTAAACTTCTCGCATAAGTACTAAAACTAGACATAATCAAGATTAATGTTAGATAAAGAGTGACCTTGTTGAACTTAAATATCATTACTAAAGTCTCTACTGCCTACCCAATATTTATTGTAAGTATTTATCAAGTATTTTTTTCAATTCTCCATCTGCTCTTAGCTTATCTATCCCCTGGTCAATAACACTTTTCAAAGTTTCAGCATTTTTCGATTTTTTTGATATAATCATGTAGAACTTACTGGCTTTAGCACCAGGAATTGGCTTATAGCCTAAATCGTCCTTTAATAAATCCTGACCTATTACTTTGAATCCAGCCATTAATTCTATACGGGCAACAAAGGCATCACATCGACCTGCACGCACTTTTTTAGTCACCGAAGCGAAGTTTTTAGACCCTGTATCTAGTTGACTTAAGTCAATATTAAACGAATTATAAGAATAGCCGGCTAAACCACAAAGCTTATATTTAGACAATGATGGACCTGAAGTTACATTTGACAACCCATTTGGGTACCTCTTCAACGAATAAAAATATCCCGGCCTCATTTCATAGTATGCTTTTGAGTACAAATAATTTTTTGCTCTTTCTTTATTCCATGATGCATTTAATACTAAATCGTACCTGCCTTTTAACATTTCTTTTAAACAGCGCTTCCAGGGTATAAAATCTATTTTCGAATACTTGAATTGTGATTTTTGAAAAATTTTGTTGATAACATCAACAGAGTAGCCTTCACTGCTATCCATAACTTTTTTGCCATTATCACGTTTTATGTAATTAAATGGGGGCCACTCGGCACCATCTTCACAAATACTAATACTTTCAGTAGCATACAAATTACCAACAAACACTAAACTAACAAAGCTAGCTAGAATACAATTAGATTTCATCGCTATTGGCACCGCTGCATAATCATAAACTTTAATGTAAATTATAGTTCATTTTAATATCGGAATAATTAGACTGTATTAGCATTTCCTTATGGAAAAATATAGTCTCCTACCATCATGTTTTATAAGGAAATACCAATGCAAGCCTAGTGAAAATTATCACCTATAGCCCATGAAGATAAAAAGGATCGCAATCAGAGTCAGCATTCCAAACATACTCTATTTTATCAGCAACGGCCTTTGCATACTCAAAACCAAAAAGTTCAGCAACAAAAGCAAGACTCATGTCTATTCCGGCAGAAACCCCCGAAGAAGTCCAGATCTGCCCATCAACCACCCAGCGCGCCTTTTTCTGCCAATGGATATTTTCACCAAATTCCATCACCCAATCCATAGCCATTTTATTCGTTGTTGCTCGCTTATTGCTCAATAAGCCATATTGAGCCAGAAAAACAGCGCCTGTGCATACGGATAAAATATATTGAGCCGCTTGGTTATGCTTGATCAGCCAGTCACCTAATTTAGAACTATAGATCTGCTGACGAGAACCTAACCCACCCGGTACTAAGATCACATCAAATTTCTCTGTATTATCATCAAGTTTATAATCTGTGACCAACCTTTGGCCTTGGTAAGCCTGAATAATCTCATTTTCACCAATAAGGCTAATTTCAAACTGATTATCACACTGGCCGAAAACCTCTAAGGGACCAAACACATCGAGCAATTCAAAGCCATCATAGAGCAAAACCGCAAGCTTTAAAGTTAAGCTTTTCTCCATCAAAGACCTCTAAAACAAAAATTAAGATTACGATACAAGCCTAAAAATCTTATAGAATAACTTTATCCAGTTGCTGACATACATCATTTGCAACTTTTTCCATACTTTGCTCTGCATTAATTAAAATAACAGTAGGGTCACTGTGAGCATGCTCTAAGTAAACTTCACGGGCGCGGATAAAAAAGTCGACTTTTTCTTGTTCAATACGATCTAATTCGCCGCGGCGCTTTGCACGCTCTAAGCCTAATAAGGGGTCTATATCCAGATAAAAAGTTAAATTCGGGCTAAAACCTTGCACCACTGCATCATGTACCTGCTGTAACGTACTCATGGATAAATTACGCCCACCCCCCTGATAAGCAAAGCTAGATAACGCAAAACGGTCACAAAGCACCCACTGACCTTGCTGCAAAGCAGGTTTAATTTTTAATTCAATATGCTGCACACGCGAGGCATACATCAATAATAATTCAGCCTCAGGAACAATCACTTCATTTGCATCATGCTTGAGTAATAAACTGCGAATTTCCTCAGCAAGCGCTGTTCCTCCAGGCTCTCGTGTTTTCATAACGGAACAGATTTTTTTAATTAAATACTCTTCTATAACACTTAGAACGGTTGATTTACCGGCACCTTCTAAGCCTTCAACGACAACAAACTGACCTGACATTTATACACTCAGCCTCATAAAAATTAATAAAATTCGCCTTAAAATATCAGCTTATTGTGCGCTGTGAGCCATAAAAAAGCAAACTTAAGCCGTTTTTTGAAGTAATAAATCTCGCCAGGTAAATGGCCGTGCTTTCGCATCAAGAATGTAGCGCTTGACTGCGCGATTATGCTCTTTTAGAGTTTTAGAAAAGACATGACTACCATCCCCCCGTGCGACAAAATAAAAATAAGGGGTATTAAGTGGGTGCAAAGTCGCCAGCAGTGATGCCTCACTCACCATCGCAATCGGCCCCGGCGGTAAGCCTTTATAACGGTAAGTATTATAAGGCGAGTCTATACGCAAGTCTTTACGCGTGATTTTACCTTGATACTTATCCCCCATTGCAAAAATAACCGAAGGGTCCGTTTGTAAACGCATATTCTTTGCTAAGCGATTATAAAACACGCTGGCAATCAAAGGGCGCTCTCGATTTAATCGCCCTTCCCGCTCCACAAGAGAGGCCAAAATCAAAGCTTCTTCAGGGTTATTTAGAGGCAAACCGACAGCACGATGACGCCAAGCCTTCGCCAAACGCTTCACTAGTAATTTATGCGCACGCTTTAAAATATCCAAATCACTGGTTTGACCTAAAAACCGATAGGTTTCTGGAAAAAACTGCCCTTGACCGTCCAATCCAGCCAAACCTAACTTGGCCATAACCTGCCCAGTAGATAAGCCGGTTAACTCATGATCGAGATTCGGATCTTGATTTAAAGCAGCGAGTAATTGCTGCAATGTCCAACCGGGAATAATAGTGAAATCATAATGCAGTACATCCCCTGTAACCATTTTCACTAATAAAGCCTCGGCACTTAAGCCTGGTGTGATCGAATAATCACCAGCTTGAACCAGTCTGGATTTGCCATGCAGCCAAGCCCAAAATACCCATAATCGCGGATAATTTAATATTTTTTTGTTATAAAGCTCATAGGCAACCGTGTTTAGAGAATCTCCCGGCTGAATACGCACGCGCTCTTTTTTTTCAACATGTAGCGGCTGAAACTGCACGCTGCGTAAGCTTAAATAAGCACCCGATACAAATGAAGCTAATGCGATCAGGCTCATTAGACTTATTAAAATAAATTTTACTTTCACTTTACGCCAAATAAAGTTGTTATTGCTTGTTTTAATTTTAGCGTGGTTTGACAACGAGAGCCTAAGTATTGCCAATTATTACAAGAATATATCGGCCACAAACCAATAATGCTATTGGTTAAGAAGGCAGAACGAGCCTGTTCCAAGTCGTTTAGTGATAATTCATCCTCACTCACATTAAAACCAAGCGCATTACATTGTTCAAGAATAAAGCGACGCATCACCCCTTTAACGCCAGAGTAGGATAAATCAGGGGTTTTAATAGCTCCCGCTGAGTCAATAATAAATAAATTAGTAAAGGTCCCTTCAACTATATTACCTACGGTGTCTAGCACAATGCCTTCAGCAATACTTTTATCTTGCCACTCTGCACGGGCAAGCACTTGCTCTAAGCGATTTAAATGCTTAATGCCAGCGAGCTGCGGCTGACGGGCTAAACGTGTCTGGCATACTCTTACTTTTACTCCGGGATGATAATAATTATTTGGATAGTCAGCCAAAGGGAAACTTGCTAATACCCGTGTCGGCTCTACTATTCCGGCAGGATTATAGCCACGGCCGCCACAACCACGCGTTAGCATGATTTTTAAAATACAGTGAGTTGGAGAGAGCGCTAATAATTCTTCAATTTCCTGATAAAGACGTGAACATACTGGATCAGCCCCAGTAAAACCTAAACGCTTAGCATCCTGGGATAAGCGTTCTAAGTGATAATCTAATAAAATAGCTCGGTTATTTTTGACTAGAATCGTTTCGAATAAGCCATCACCATAACAAAAACCACGCTCAAGGATAGATACCTTGGCGTGGTCTTTTTGTCCATTGACTAAGGCCGCAAACATGGCCGATAGCCTGGAGTCTATACTTTATTGAATAATAAGGTGCCGTTCGTGCCACCAAAACCAAAGGAATTAGAGATCACACCCTCGATCTTCATCTCTTTTGGCGTATGAGGAATGTAATCTAAATTACAGCCTTCATCAACATTATCAAGATTAATCGTTGGCGGTGCGACTTGATCACGAATCGCAAGAATCGAGAAAATCGCTTCAGCAGAACCGGCTGCTGCAATCAAATGCCCTGTCATTGATTTCGTCGAACTGACCTTAATATCAGAACCAAATAAACGTTCAATCGCTGCACTCTCGACTTGGTCTCCAGCAGGCGTCGATGTCCCGTGCGCATTGACATACTGCACTTGCTCTGGGTTCATCTTCGCATCCGCCAAGGCATTACGCATCGCTGTCTCACCACCAATACCATCAGGTAAGGTCATATGATAAGCATCCGCGCTCGCACCAAAGCCTGCAAGCTCAGCGTAAATCTTCGCACCGCGCTTTTTCGCATGCTCGTACTCTTCGAGTACCAGAACAGCCGCACCATCACCTAAAATAAAGCCATCACGGTCTTTATCCCAAGGACGACTTGCCGCAGCCGGATCATCATTACGTTTAGACAAAGCGCGCGCCGCAGCAAAACCACTGATACCAAGCGTTGTCACTGCTTTTTCAGCACCACCTGCAATCATGACATCTGCATCGCCATACGCAATCGCGCGTGCAGCATAACCCAGGTTATGTGTCCCTGTCGTACAAGCCGTCACAATGGCAATATTTGGTCCTTTAAAACCGTGTTTAATAGAAAGATTGCCAGAAATCATATTGATGATTGTTCCCGGAATAAAGAAGGGCGACACGCGACGCGCACCCTTTTCTTGCAAGGTTTCATAGGCTTTTTCTATCGTGCCTAATCCGCCAATCCCTGAACCAATCGCAACACCAATACGTGAGGCATTCTCTTCGGTCACCTCAAGACCTGCATCAGCAATCGCTTCATCAGAGGCCACGAGACCATACTGAATGAACAAGTCCATTTTCTTAGCATCTTTTGGCGCAATATGCGCAGAGGGATCAAAGCCTTCGACCGTTGCAGCAATTTTGGTCGAGAGATCATCAGTATTAAAGGATGTAATCGCTCTTACACCGCTTTTTCCCGCCAAAATGCCATCCCAGCTTTCTTTCACTGTTAAGCCTAATGGCGATACCATACCTAAACCTGTAACAACAACACGTCGTTTACTCAATGTTCTCTCCCAGTCTCAAACAAATTCAAACAAAAGATGCTTAATCTTGACCTTAAGCTGCGTTTTCGCGCTGCTTCACATAGTCCATTGCATCTTGAACTGTTGCAATTTTTTCAGCATCTTCATCAGGAATCTCAGTTTCAAACTCTTCTTCCAATGCCATAACAAGCTCAACAGTGTCCAAAGAGTCCGCACCTAAATCATCAACAAAAGACGCTTCGTTGCGTACATCTTCTTCTTTAACACCTAGTTGTTCTACAACAATTTTTTTAACTCGTTCTTCGATAGTGCTCATCATTTCACCTCAGTTATCAATTAAAACCTAATATAGGTCAGTTACAAATTTTCGCTTATAGTACCACAATCACAGAAAATCAAAACCATTAGGGCATCAACATGCCACCGTTGACATGCAAAGTTTGACCAGTAACGTAAGACGCCTGTTCCGAACTCAAAAATGCCACCATGTGGGCAATATCTTCAGGCTGGCCTAAACGCTTTGCTGGAATATGCTCTAACAGCGTCGCTTGCTGCTCTTCACCCAGAGCATCGGTCATATCCGTTTGAATAAAGCCCGGAGCGATAACATTTGCTGTAATGTTACGACTGGCGAACTCTTGCGCCATCGATTTAGTCACACCCACTAAGCCGGCTTTCGCTGCACAGTAATTCGCCTGCCCCGGGTTTCCCATCGCCCCAACCACAGAACCGATATTGATAATGCGTCCCCAGCGCGCCTTCATCATGCCTTTTAGACACGCCTTAGTCACACGGAAAATAGAAGAAAGGTTTGTATCAATGACTTGATCCCATTCATCATCTTTCATTCGCAACATTAAATTATCACGTGTGATGCCCGCATTATTGACCAAAACTTGAACGGGGCCAAATTCTTTGGTCATTTGGCTAATGGCTGATGTAATCTGCTCAGGCTCAGTGACATTCAAAGCCAGTCCATGACCCTTATAGCCTTGTTCACTGATAAAGCTAGTAATTTTTTCAGCACCCGCTGCTGTTGTCGCCGTGCCAACAACGATAAAGCCTTGACGCCCCAATTCATTAAGTACGGCACGACCGATGCCTCGGCTCGCCCCGGTCACTAATGCTAATTTTTCACTCATGTTAAACTCCATCAAGACTCTTATGAACACATCGCAGCAGCGATGCCTTCTGCTCCCGAAAGCGGTGAGCATTGAACTTGCTTGGCAATACGCTTACCTAAACCCGCCAATACCTTTCCTGGCCCACATTCAAAACAACGTGTAACTTGATTCTTTTCAAGCTCCTTCACTGTTTCGACCCAACGTACAGGGTTATAAAGCTGACGAACCAAAGCATCACGGATTTGCTCAGCATCTGTATAACTTGCAACATCAACATTGTGAATCACAGGAATTTTTGGCGTTTTAATTTCAATATTTTTTAACTCAAGCGCTAACTTTTCGGCTGCTGACTTCATTAAGCTACAATGTGAAGGTACACTCATTGCTAATTTCATGGCCTTACGAGCGCCGGCTTCTTTCGCTAATTCAATCGCTTGATCCACCGCGGCAGCTTCTCCGGCAATGACAACTTGGCCGACAGAATTAAAATTCGCCGCTTCAACAACACCACCCTTTTTTGCAGCCACCTGGCACACTTCAACGGCTTTTTCATCATCTAAACCTAATAGGGCAGCCATCGCGCCAACACCCACTGGAACAGCCTCTTGCATAAAGCGACCACGCGCGGCAACAAGCTTTACTGCATCTTTAAATTCTATAGATTCAGCCGCCACCAGTGCAGAGTATTCGCCCAAGCTATGACCGGCTAAAAAATCCGGCACCTGGCCCCCTTGTTGCTGCCATAAACGCCATAAAGCAACGCTCGCAGTCAATAATGCTGGCTGGGTATACTCTGTTTGATTTAAGCGTTCAGCAGACTCTTCTTGAGTGAGCGCCCACAAATCATAGCCTAAAACACTCGATGCCTCGGCAAAGGTGTCTTGAATAATACCAGTCGTATCTGCTATTTCACTTAACATGCCTGCATGTTGTGAACCTTGCCCTGGAAAAATAAATGCTGATAATTCACTCATAATCGCCTCGTTAAACTCTAACTACTCTGGAATTATTACTAAAAGCGGACTAAGACTGAGCCCCAAGTGAATCCACCACCAAAGGCCTCAAGCAACAACAATTGCTCACGCTGAATACGACCATCGCGAACGGCGACATCCAAAGCTAAAGGAATCGATGCTGCCGAGGTATTCGCATGTTGATCGACAGTCACAACGACTTGATCCATTGACATTGCTAATTTTTAGCGGTGGCTTGAATAATACGTAAATTGGCTTGATGAGGGATCAACCAATCTAGATCTTCTGATTTTAAGTGATTCGCAGCAAGGGTATCAGTCACCAGACGGCCCAGTGCGGTTGTCGCTTCTTTAAAGACCTTACGCCCTTCCATCGCGATATAAGAAGGCTCATCATTGAATTGCTCTGCTGGCGTCCACAGTAGCTCTCTTTGATTACCATCTGCATGTAAATGAGACGATAAAATGCCTGTTTGGCTATCCGCTCCAAGAACGACAGCACCAGCACCATCACCAAATAGAACACAAGTGGCCCGATCATCCCAATCAAGGATACGAGACATCGCTTCACTACCAATCACTAAGGCTTTTTTCGCCATGCCTGAACGAACAAATTGATCCGCAGTTGCCAGCGCATAAATGAAGCCTGAACATACCGCTTGAACATCAAAAGCCGCACAACCTCTCAAACCTAAACGCTGCTGCACATCACAGGCCATACTTGGGAAAACACGATCTGCCGTCGTTGTAGCGACGATGATCAAGTCAATCTCATTGGCACTGACACCAGCCATATCTAAGGCATTTTGAGCGGCAACAGTCGCCATGGACGCTGTTGATTCATCCCCTGAGATAACATGACGCTGGTGAATCCCAGTACGCTCACGTATCCACTCATCAGAGGTTTCCATACGCTCTGCAAGCTCTTGATTTGTTACTATTTGGCTCGGCAAATAGCTTCCTGTTCCCAATATACGTGTATAACTCATAAGCTTTACCCTTCCTTCTTTTCAAGCAAGGCCTGCACTTGCTGCTGAATACGGTTAGGAACATTTTCAATGGCTTCTAAACGCGCCTCTTCGATGGCTGTCGCAAACGCTGAAACCGAGGCACTCCCATGGCTTTTAACCACAGTACCCTTAAGACCTAAGAAACTCGCGCCGTTATAGCGATCCATATCTAATTGATGTTTTAAGCCTTGTAGCGCTGGCATCGCAGTCACCGCACAGAGTTTACGGAATACTGAAGAAGTGAAGCTATCTTCAATTAAAATTTTAATAAGTTTAGCGACGCCTTCGGTCACTTTAAGGGCCACATTACCAACAAAGCCATCACAGACAATAACATCTGCTTGCGCCTTATAAATATCATCGCCTTCCACATAACCGGTATAGTTAAGCATAGAGTTATTAGCAAGAATCTGAGCGGCAGCTTTCACCTGCTCATTGCCTTTGATCTCTTCTGAACCGTTATTTAAAAGTGCCACTCGCGGCTGCTTGATGCCACGAACCGCAGAAACAAGAACAGACCCCATCACGGCAAATTCGTGCAAATGCTCAGCCGTGCAATCGACATTTGCACCAAGATCCAGCATATACACACGCTCGTTAAGAATACTTTGGGGATCTGAGAAATTCATGGTAGGAAGCGCATAAACAATGGCTGGACGGTCAAGGCCAGGGATCATTTTCAAGACAAACCGTGCGGTTGCCATCAAAGCTCCCGTATTACCTGCACTCACACAAGCCTGGGCTTGGCCTTCTTTGACCAAATTAATCGATACACGCATTGATGAGTCCTTTTTGCCACGTAAGGCAAGCGCTGGGGACTCATCCATCTCTACAACTTCTGAAGCATGATGAATAGACAAGCGCTCCGAAGTCTGGCCTGCACGGGCAAGCTCAGCTTCTATAGTGCTACGGTCTCCAACCAGAACAACCTGGATATCATCACATCGTGAGAGCGCTTCAAAGGCCGCAGGGACGACAACCTCGCAACCAAAGTCGCCGCCCATCGCATCTAAAGCAATGGTAATCAAAAAATTACTCTTTTGTTATTGTTATGGATAACTAATTATAAGGTCGATAGTTACTCAACATCAATGACTTTACGACCACGGTAAAAACCATTTGGGCTGACGTGGTGGCGACGGTGCGTTTCACCTGTTGTTGCATCAACAGTTAACGTCGGTCCAGTTAATGAATCATGAGAACGACGCATGTCACGCTTAGAACGTGTTTTACGGTTTTGCTGTACAGCCATCTTTAAAACTCCTAATCACTATTTCACTTTAAGTGACTCAAGCAACGCAAACGGATTCGGTTTTTCAACCACTTCCTCGACCTGATCATCACCAAATGCCCTAGTATACCCATTTGCCTTGCAGTCCTCAATCGGATGCTTAGGCACAAGAGGCATATTAACAATTAATTCATCTTCAATGAGTTCATACAAGGAAATTACACCGCTCTCTTCAATCACTACAGGCTCATAACTCTCTGGTAATCGCTTTGCTTCTTGCTCACCATAAACGGGACTAAAGCAAAAGTCACCGGCCACCTGCTCATTATAGATATCCAAGCAACGCTGACAGCTTAGTTCTAATGAGGCCTCAATCGCCCCATCAAAATACAACAAACCCTGCTCATCGACAGAGCATACAAAATCAGCGTTAATATTGCCATGTTGCCCAGCTAACATGTCACCAAGACGGGGTAACTTCGCTAACGGAACCTGGCCTGTGAATCGCGTGCGATTCTGGCAACTTTTCACAATATCAATCTGTTGCGGTAGTAAATCTTGACTCAACATAAGCACGCAATCATAACGGTAATCTTAAATCTTGTCAAAATAATCCTCTAATTAACAAAACAAGCGATCATATTAAAATTAATTCTAATTTAAAACAAAGACATTATAATCAATAACCACTAAAGCTTTAAAATTAGCAATACAGCACAATAAACACATAGAGAGCACTTATGATTCAACTGTCCTCAGTCAAAAAACGCACGCTCCCCGTCCTTGCAGGTGGCCTGATACTCACAAGTTTCATGTTACAAGGCTGCGTTCCTGCCGTCATCGCAGTGTCTGCAGCCGCCTCGGGCGCTTACGTCGCCCATAATCGCAATCCGCCTTCTGGTGTTTGGGATGATGTCAACTTAGCCTATGACGCCAGACAAAAAATGATCAAGGAAATGCCACAACTAGAAAAAGGCCAAGCCTATAACTATATCAACTTTACCGCCTATAACGGTGCACTGCTTATTACCGGTCAAGTTGCAAGTCGCACCGATAAAGACCAAATCACCAAAATCGCCCTTTCTATTAAACCCCGTGTCGTCTACAACCAACTCACCGTTGGAGCTCCTGAAAGCACCAGCCAAGCAGTTCAAGACAGCTGGATTACCACCAAAGTCAAGACACGCATGGTTGGCAAAGTGGACCCAACCCGTGTGAAGGTCGTCACTCAAAATGGTGCTGTCTATCTACTGGGCATCGTCACTCCATTTGAAGCTCAAGCAGCCACTAAAATTGCCCGCACCACCGATGGAGTACGAAAAGTAGTCAAAGTATTCGATTATGTCGAGCAAAAAAAATTATCACCTCAAGAAGCCGAGCAACAAACACAATAAGATCAAGTCATAAAAAAAGCCTCTGTATCGAGGCTTTTTTATCGCTCTTTTAATTTTTACTTACGCGTTAAGCAACGTCTGAGGCATGTGATTCAAACATATCATCAACTTTCACCTTCACATAGCGCCCAGGAGCTGCTTCGAGGGGCTTAAGGCCACCAGCGTTCGGATTACGAGCAGCGACCTTCTTACCCGAATACTCGGCCACCCAGCTCACCCAATGCGGCCACCACGAGCCTTCATTTTGTTCTGCCGCTTCCAACCAAGCATCCGATGATGGTGGCAAACTATCACTGCTCCAATAACCATATTTATTCTTGGTCGGTGGATTGACCACACCGGCAATATGCCCGGAACCTCCCAGCACAAATTTCACATCACCACCCAACAATTTTGCACCCGCATAGGTCGACTTCCAAGGCGCAATATGATCTTGTTCAGCCGACAAGAAATAACTCGGCACTTTCACTGCGCTTAGATCAATAGGCACGCCATTAAATTCTAAGCCTCCCGGAGTCGTCAATGCGTTTTTCAGATACATATTGCGCAAGTAATAACTGTGCAATTTAGCTGGCAAGTTCGTCGAATCTGAATTCCAATAGAGTAAATCAAACGGGAATGGCTCTTTGCCACACAGATAATTATTCACAAAATAAGACCAAATCAAATCATTTTCACGCAACATATTAAAAGTCAGCGCCATATTGCGGCCACACAGATAGCCTTTTTCGCTCATGAGTTGCTCAAGTTCAGTGACTTGTTCTTCATCAATAAAGACACCGATTTCCCCCGGCTCTTCAAAATCAAGCAAGGTCGTAAAGAAGGTCGCACTCTTAATCCGGTCATCGTTTTTCTTTGCCATATAAGCGAGTGTCGAGGCCAGTAGCGTGCCGCCAATGCAATAGCCAATCACATTCGTCTCTTTAACACCGATTGACTTTTCAATAGCAGTGAGCGCATCAAAAATGCCCTCTTGCATATAATCCGCGAAATTTTCAGCTTTTTGACTACCATCTGGATTAGCCCAAGAGACTAGAAATACAGTTAAGCCTTGGTCAAGCAAGTATTTAACAAATGAATTTTTTCTTGCAAGTCCAAAATATAATATTTATTAATCCAAGGTGGAATAATTAATACTGGCTTTTCATACACTTTTTTCGTCGTCGGTGTGTACTGAATCAGCTGCATGGTTTCGTTTTCATAAACGACCTGCCCGGGTGTGGTCGCAATATTTTTGCCGACTTCAAAGGCTTCTAAGTCGGTCATGCGAATATTTAAAACACCTTTACCGCGCTTAAAATCATCAATCAGGTTTTGCATCCCTTTGATCAGGTTCTCACCCTTGCTTTCGACCATCATCCTAAGCACTTCGGGATTTGTCGCCGCAAAATTACTCGGCGATAAAGCAGCAACAAACTGCCGGGTATAAAAAGCCGCTTGTTGTGAGCGCTTTTCATCCAAATGCTCAAGGTTATTAATCGTTTCGGTAATATGATCTGCCGTCAGCAAATAAGCTTGCTTGATAAAATCAAATAAGGGCATGTTTTCCCAGTCTTCATGCTTAAAACGACGATCTCCCTTACTTGGGCTAATCAATGGAGATACCGGCTTGCCTTCCATAAATCCAAGCATTGTCCGCTGCCACAAAGTCATGTAGTTATTCCAAAGCTGCACTTGTGATTCAACAAAGCCGATGGGGTTATTCATCCAGGCTAGCATGGTATCTTGAACGACTTGCTGTATTTGTTTCACACTCCCCATACCGACATTGCCTGACTGTTGGCCTTCGATAAATTGTGCAAATGCTTTTTGGCTTTGTGCAAACACTTCCTCGGTCATTGTAGAAAATTGCTGCCATTCCTGAGACTGGCCTTTATCGGCGGTTGCATCCGTCATTATCCTACCTCTTCATTCCCAAAACTTATTATCTACCGCTCTATTATACGGAGAGTTTTATCACTATACACCTCCCAATAGCCATTGACCTAGTTTTAGCGATCATCGATAATAGAAAAATACTGATAAATTAGATAGATAATAGGCATATTATGCCCTTAGACGCTGAATTTAGAATCGATGTTATTAACGCTTACGAGGCTCTTAATCAGGCCCTATCAAACTTAGAGCATGCGATTAATAATGACCAGCATTTGCCCTCATGGATAGAAGGCAATCCCAGCGCTCCCCGTCAATCAAGCTACCAAGCCATCGGCCAGCTTGAATATTTATCTGACCAACCTCCTAAAGAAACCCTCATTTGTGCAGGTTTAATTGCAGCTTCGCCTCAAACACTCGATTGTGTCAAACAAGTCAATGAAGCCAAAGTACAGTTCAAGCAGGCCATGCTTGCCTTAAAAGCCGCAAAAATAACCGTTCATGACCCAGCTTTAGTCTCTCATTTTGAAAGCCACTTGCAAACACGCTCAAAGGGCACTCGGAGCCACTTACAGAAAATGGGCCTTGCACGCTTACACCTTAAACAATGTTATCGAAAAATCCCCCTGCTTGAAGAACGTCCTAATAAAATCAGCTGGACCTGGGCCCATACTCGGGCCATCAAGCGTATTAGTGCAGCCGACTGTATCACCTTGCTGCAAAAAAAATGGCAAAGACCCTGGTATTTTACAACAATTAGAAAAGGTACAAAAGCTCCGCTCAGATACACTTTTAGCCATTGTCCAAGAGCTCGCCCCACATTTACGCGCCAATATTGTGTTCTCTAAGGGAGAAGAAAAAAATCGTATTATGCTTAAAGCACCCTTGCCTGTTTTTTATCCGCACGCAACGGGCGATGCATTCCCTGAAATTAAAGCAGCCGGCAATAAGCAAGAGAAGAATCCATTACGCGCACAGCGTACCGATATTAAGATTGACCCTGAGCCCTTTTTACCGGCTATTCGTGCACACCGTTACTTACGTTGAAGCTTCCTCAGCCCCATCAAGCTCTGCCAACAACTGACGTGCTTCATCTTGTTGGCCACTGTCCCCTTGTTTAAGCACATCGCGCAGCACCCTTCTGGCACTATCAACATCCTCTGCTAACACATAAGCCCGAGCAGCATCCAGCTGCGCACTGACTTCATTATCTCCTGCCAAAATATCAACATCCGCACCAACATTACTGTCATCACTTTCTTCTTCAAGGCGAATATCATCAAGCGCTGCCTCAGATTCCTCTTCACCCATTGTCAATGTTGCTTCATCCCCCTCATCAAGGGAAACAGTCTGGACATCTTGATTATCTCCTCCTCCACGCACAGAAACATTAAGATTCACCGCACCTTCTTCTCCTTCTGCAACTTCACCTTCTTGGGCATCTTCTTCGACGAGCTCTAAGTCAGCCTCGGGAGTTTCAGCTTCTGGAGTTTCAGCTTCTGGAGTTTCAGCTTCTGGAGTTTCAGCTTCTGGAGTCTCGACTTCTGGGGTTTCAGCTTCTGGGGTTTCAGCTTCTGGGGTTTCAGCTTCTGGGGTTTCAGCTTCTG
>NZ_MDTU01000001.1:2421416-2430636 GCF_001720395.1 Piscirickettsia litoralis | reverse complement strand
TTTCAGCTTCTGGGGGTTTCAGCTTCTGGGGTTTCAGCTTCTGGGGTTTCAGCTTCTGGGGTTTCAGCTTCTGGGGTTTCAGCTTCTGGGGTTTCAGTCTCCGGAGAACTAGACTCTCCCAGTATGAGCTCATCTGTCGCTGATTCTAACGACTCTTCTGCAATAGGCTTAGTTGCTGTAGCCGAACTATCCAACGCTTCGGTCACATCACTTAAGCTTACCGTCGCATTATCGGCAACCGCTGCTTTAACACCCCAGGCAGAGTTACGAATATTGGTAATTTGAGCGATTAAAATATCTCGATCATGTTCCCCTGGATAAGCTGTGCACTTCTCGGCTAAATCCTCAAATTCTGTTTTTTGGTGAGTCATCGCATAAACTTCTAACAGCTTAAGTTGTAACTCAAGCTCATCAGGTCGATCAGCAATCGCCTCTTTTAATAAAGTCTCTGCTTGATGGTATTGTTGCTTTGACATCGCAACCAAATAACCTACGGAAACTGGATCTGCAAACCCCTTAGCTTTTAACGATGGCTCTGATATAGTCTGTGTTACTACATTTGCCATACCTACAGTCGCAGCAGGCCTTCCCTCTTCTTGTTTCGCGACAGACTGCACAACAGGCTCTTTGCGTTCCGCTGCGCTCGCTACTGGCGCTATTTTCTTCTTAACTACCTGCTCTGTACTTAGCTTGCGATCACGAATATAGCGTTTGAGCATAACCAATGGAATCAAACCTATTAGAATCAAAACAAGCAGTAACCAATCAAAAATTGTCCCATCAAGATAGCTATCAATTCGATTTTCTTTTGCTTTTAATGGTCCTTCTCTTGCCACAGAGTCACTCGAAGCGATTGCTTTTTGCTGCCCTAGCTCAACAGGAATTTCTTCAATGTGATCTTGGCGCTTACGCAAAATTTGCTGATCAAGCGCTTCTCTTTCCTGGTGTGCTAAACGCTCACGCTCAGCTTGTTGCAAATCCTGCTGATATTCTTCTAATTGCAAAACCCCCATCGAGGTTTGCTGCACATCTTTGGCGACACTCAGCATTTCTTCTTGAACTTCTTCTACGGAGCGTGTTAGCTCTGACATTTGCTCAGTAATATGACTTAATTGCGCTTTTAACTCATTATCGATTTGGCGTGGCTTATCTGTTGGAATATAGCTCACTTTTTTCTCGATAATAACCTTTTTAGCTGGAGGAGCTACCGGCTTAGCAACTGCAGACTTTTTCACTTTAACTGTTTTTACTGGTGTTGGTCGCTTAGGCTGAGCTGTTTTTTTCGTAATTACTTTTTTGGTGGTAGCCGTTGTTTTTTTCGCAACTGCAAAACTTGGCAGCTTTAAAACCACCCCTTTTTTCAAGGTTGCCGGATCATTATTATTAAACGCCTTTGGATTTAAACGGACAATCGCTTGCATCATTTTAGGAATTGACATGCCTTTAGGACGCTTGGCCTTAGCGATACTCCACAGAGTTTCCTTCGCTTTCACGGGGCCATAATTTTTAGCTGCAACAGTTCCACTTATGCTTATAGATAAGGAAAAAACGACTGCGCTAATGATTAACTTCACCAACTGCGTAGCGCTCCTAGCTCCATCTAGAGCTACATATATTTCTCATCACTTTAAGCTTAGACGCCTTTATCATAAACACCCACTTGCAAAAAATAACAAAGCCATTGATACTACTTTTTGATCAATTAGCCGAAGAGATTTCACATGCAACGAACGCCTTCAAAGTTAGAAGAAAGCATCGAAAAAATGATTTTCGCCAGCCGCTGGCTGCAAGCCCCCATCTACATCATCATTTTATTCGTCTTATTTGCCTTTATTTATTTTGCTGCGATGGATGTCTATGACCTATATGCAAATATATCAAAGCTTAACGAAGAAAAATTAATTGTCACCGCATTATCACTCTGCGATATCATCCTAATTGCCAATCTTGTCATCATTGTTGTCATCAGTGGCTATGAAAATTTTGTCTCACGATTAGACGTAGATCACAAAGAAGGGGAACCCATTTGGATCAAGCGCCTTAATCATGGTGGTGTGAAATTAAAAATTGCAGCCTCCATCGTAGCCATCTCTTCGATTCAACTACTTAAAGTCTTTTTAGAGTCCGTCAGCCCAAATACCCCTTTAAATTCACAAACCTTACTCTGGAGTGTCATTATCCACCTCACCTTTATCGCTTCAGCCTTACTTTTAGCACTGATGAGTTGGATTGAAAAACGCATCTAAAAATTAATTAAATATAAACAGTTAGAGAGAACTTTAAATCTAGCACAATAATTTCAGCTATTATTTAGGGACAGTAGTCTAACCAAAACGAGGCGATAAAGTAAAAATGGGGGGACAGGATGATAGTTAAAGACATTATGATCAGCCCGGTCATTACAGGCAATATGGATAGCACTATCGGCGAGATCTATAACTTTTTCAAAAGTAAACAGATTCACCACTTACCCATCGTCCATGACAACCATTTAGTTGGCCTCGTCTCAGACAGTGATATCGTCACAGCATTGAGTCCCTACTGGGGAACCGCAGCAGAACAAACTCGAGATATTGATACTGCCAACCGCCTTGCTCACCAAATTATGACACGCAATCCGGTGTGCATTCATGCGAATGAAAAGATCGAAGCAGCAGCCAATAAAATCTTACAAAAAGATGTTTCTTGTCTACCTGTCCTTGATGAAACTGACTGTTTGTGCGGCATATTAAGTTGGAAAGATATCATTAAACACTTTATTAAAGATCATCAAAACGACACTCAAAACCCGCTTTCTTTAATCGATGTTAAAGAAACGGACAATGATCCTGGACAATCGCAGTAAAAAGCAATAAATCAGTCCAGCATTGAACCTAAAAAAGAATATCTAGTCTAATTGTAAAGTTACTCTGTATTATTTGGGTTATAACTATGAATCAACTACATGGCTGGATTGACCGTTGCATTCACCAGGTACACCGTGATCACCACTTTGAACCGCATAAAACCTATCATCTCACCTATAACGGCGCAGATTACCAACTCGAAGACTATCAAAATCTAAAGTTCTATTTTAGCCGTCATGACGACCATGAATCAGAAGTCGAAGTTTTTGAAGGCTTTATCGACAAAGACCCACTCTATCTTGAAAAAATCGCTCAGGCTCTTACCACCTCGGGAGAGCATCAACTCCCACACGCCTAATGCTCAGCCTCTCACATAGGCAGGCCAAACTATTTTGATCACTTGGTCAATAGATTAGCTCTGCATCATATTACTTTATTAAGCAAACGTATAAAGTAAATTTAAGCTTGTCGTTGTGGTAAAGCGACGCGACCCATCAGCAACATTCGATAAGTATTTCGTATCAAACTGCACCTGCAAGCCTAAACTACCCACCAATTGCGTTGTTAAAGCCGTAGAAGTTGTCACCGTCGTTAAATCAGTCGTATACACAGGCGTTACACTCTGGCTAAAGACCGTCTTATCATTGATCTGCCAATCCAGCTTACCCATGGTATTTAAAGCGAGCAAACGTTGGACTTCACCGGTATCTTGAATTTTACGCTGCACATAACCTGGACCAATCTGCCCGGTAATCGTCACTGCTGGCCCTTGGTAGAGAGTACGACCATAACCTGCGGAGTAATTCCAGTAATAATCATTACCATCAAACTTATCGTAAGTATAAGTAAAATTGTTATAAATGAAATTCTTAGGCGTAAAATAATAATTCGCCGCTAAAATCACATTATATTTATTCGTGCTCACCCCCTGATCACTAGAGTGCTGGTACTGAGGATCGACCTTAGCACTGTACTCCCAAGGCAAGGTTGTGTACTTTAGATTCAACACGCCGTTTAATTTTTGCGAGGAATTATCCCCAGTATTAATCGTCGCCCCTGCGCCTAAATTGGTTCCTTTCCAGCGACTCACCTCTGGTTTTTTAGCAGGTGTAGCAGTGGATTTAACCTCATTACCAGAGTGACTTGTTGATTTTTCTTTATTTTTTTCATCTGCTGCAGGCTCTGCTTTTAGCTGCCCTGACTTAACTAATGCTGCTTTCATTGCAGTAAGTTGTTGTTGACTTTCTGCGAGTGCTTTTTGTTGAGCGGCAATTTTTGCCTCTAAACTTTTTACATCATCCGTATTAACCTCGGTTGCAGCATGGCTCAAAGGTGCAGCTATACAAGCCAAACCTACTGCGATCAAAGAGGCTGTTGTCATCCGCTTCATAATGATCCTCTAAAACTTTTTATGTCATTCTACGGCTAACCCTAGCAAAGCTCAACCGTCTTTAAACAATAAAAACTAAAGATTTTCCAAGCAAAAATTTACACAATAAAAACTAAATCAAAAGCAAAAGCCAGCCTCGGATTCATTTAAATGAAAACATGCGCTAAAATAGGCCAGCCCTTTGCCTAATGGGAAAAATTCTTTTTACATTTAATTAAACTATATGCCATGGAATACAATAGACATATAAATAACAATAAATAAATTATTAATTCAAAAGCAGCAATAGTCGGCTTATAAAAAAATATTTGCCTATAGCCGTCAATCAAGTAGGCTAAGGGGTTAACTATAGCAATTTTATACCAAAATACAGGCAGGCTTGTTAAAGGGTAAAATAAGCCTCCCAAATAAGAAAGGGGTCGAATAATAAACAAAGGAATAATGCCTATTCGATCAAAGCCCTTAATATAAATTCCGGTGATGATGCCAATTAAAGAAAATAACAAAGTCGATAAAATTGAAACAGTTAATACCAGAATTATATTCTTAACAGAAATATTGATAAAAAAAAGGCTCACAATAAAAACAATAAACCCAATCAACAAACCTCTTAACATTCCTGCGATCATCAATGAGGAGGTAATATTTCTAACAGACATTGATGAAATCAAAATTTCTTCAATAGACTTATTATAGCGACTTAGAAAAACAGTTGAGACACTTGCATCATAAGCTGCAATAATCATTGCCATCATAATCAAACCCGGTGCAATAAACTCCAGATAGCTTAAATGTTGGATGATTTTTGTATGCAGCCCCATTAGATGGCCAAATACAATAAAGTAAAGTAATGTACTCAATACTGTTGGACACAGTACTTGCAACCATACTTGCTTAGTTTTTCTAATTTCTTGACTAATTATAGTCTTCGATGCAACCAGCGATTTTCTAGCAAACATTTTTGTTATCTTTTTGCGTTAAACTGATAAAAATATTTTCAAGCGTATTCGACTCACGCGTGATATTCGCTATTTCTATCCCCTGCAGGCTTAGAGCATTAACAAGATGATTCAGCGTCTGTTCTTTATCAAGAAAAAAACGCAGCCGAGTTTCATCAACCTTAACAAAGTCTAACTGATCAAAATATTTTTTATTTCCAGCCGAAGATAAATTAAAAGATTTAGGTGATTTCAACTCAATTAAAAAATTATTTTTCATTTCTTTTTTCAATAGATAATCAACAGCGTTATTTTCTATCAACTTACCTTTATTGATAATAATAATATGTTTGCATAGATTTTCTACTTCCTCAAAGTAATGCGAAGTTAAAATAATCGTCTTCCCTTGTGCATGTAATTCCTTAAGAAAATCCCACATTAAAAGCCTTAATTCTATATCAACACCAGCAGTAGGCTCATCCAAAATAAGGAGCTTAGGTTCATGCAGCAATGCTCTAACGATCATTAATCGCCGTTTCATTCCGCCTGATAAGTGTCTAGCACGTTGTCGGCGCTTTTCCCATAAGCCTAGTTTTTTTAAATAAAACTCAACTTTACTGCAAACCTCTTTCTTTGATAAACCGTAATAACCCGCTTG
This sequence comes from Piscirickettsia litoralis, assembly GCF_001720395.1. NCBI lineage: Bacteria > Pseudomonadati > Pseudomonadota > Gammaproteobacteria > Thiotrichales > Piscirickettsiaceae > Piscirickettsia > Piscirickettsia litoralis. Next base: position 2,424,804 of record NZ_MDTU01000001.1, on the reverse strand, counting down.
AGTGTAAAGAATATGCTCAACGCTTTCAAAAGGATTAAAATTAAACTCTTGAGGAACAAGGCCAATCAGCTCTTTAGCTTTGCTGTTAGCCCCTTGATATAAATCAAAACCAAAAACTCGAACAGTCCCCGAACTTTTGCTAATTAATCCCGTTATAATATTAATTAAAGTAGATTTACCCGCACCATTTGGGCCGAGTAACGCATAAAATCCACCTTGCTCTATTGAAAAACTGACTTGATCTAATGCGCAATCACTTTTTTCATAGACTTTAGTTAAGCCATCAACTTCAAGAGCTGGGGCAGATTTTAATTCAAATTTTGTTGCCATTTGCCCTACTAAGCAGCCTCTTCAAGAACATCTCACAACAAAACCTTTAGCGGCTCTCCAAATTCTTTTAAATAAAGTGTTTGCGTTACTTCAAAATCTTTTGCTAGCACATCTAGGTCATCATTTTCTAGGTCAGCAGGGCGATGATGAATATAACCTCCGACTAAAGCATGACAATCTTCCATATAACGTTTTGTATGAAGGATATGATTATGCCAAAACTCATCAATTTCCTTTGTCGGCACCAAGGCTGTTTCTGGAAATCGCACTCGAAGCCATAGATAGCGCTTATAGAGCATCTCACAAGTTTTTACTGTTTGCCATTGCCACTGAGGTAATGGATACAGATCTGAGCACATAGAGCGACAGATATAGTCAAGATCCAACCGCTCAATATAATCGTGTGCTGATTTAAGATTAATCATAATAAGATATTATTCAGTATAAGCTACTATTTACAGTGCCCACTTGCACATTGCCCATTACACCCAGCAGCAGCACTTTTCGTTAACTTACTAATTGAAATAAACTTGCCAGTTACCTTTTTTTTCGCTTGGGGCTGCAAATAAGTTTTCAATTAACTTTTTTTTAGAAGCTGACATTTACTTTCTCCTCTTCTCAATGATATATTGCGTGCCACTGATTTAACTACCAATCTGGAAAGATGTCAATGAGAAATACAAATACCACTGCATCAAGCATAATTTTACCCAAAAATAAAATCCAAATACTGTTTCTCATCTGCTCCCTAGTTACAGTCAGTCACAGCCAAACAATCACTCTTCCTACGCTAAATGTCAGCGGCACCCAAAATGCTAAAAAAACGCTCTAAAAATACCGGCACAGATGTCACCTTCAACCAAAAAGAAATTCAAGAACAAGGGGCAACCTCGGTCAGTGACTTTTTAAGCCAGCAAAGCATTGTTCAAATTAAAACCAGCTCAGCTCAACAGGACCAAACTGCAATTGCAGTACGCGGCTTTGGTGATAATGCAAACACTAACTCATTGTTACTCGTTGATGGCATTCCACTCACAAGCTTTACTAATGTTGGCCCAAATTTAAATACGGTGATGATTCAAAATATCGCCAGCATCAGTTTAATCCCAAGTAGTTATGGCAGTTTGTATGGCAACCAAGCGGTCGGCGGCGTTGTGAATCTAAAAACTCATGTCCCAGGCAAACGAGAATTATACACCGGATTTGGCCTCGGTAATCGAGACCAAACTCAAACTAACTTTTTTTGATAGTGAACGCTACCCATCCCACATCGGAGTTAATTTGGGAGGCTCTATCTCCAATATCACTCACGATCAAAATAAGTCACAACAGGATTATAATATTAACGCAAAAGTCGATTATATCGGCGATAAAGATAGTGTGAGCTTAAACTGGCTATCTTATCGTGACTACATCGAAAACCAAGACGCTCTCATTTACAACAACAATCAAACAGATACGCCAGCCACACCCGATACAACAACTCAAGGGAATATTCTCTACGCAACCAATAAGTTCATTATCAACCCAGCCTGGCAATGGAATAGCCAAGTCATGTATCTGACTGATAAAAACACAGGAAAATTTCATGGAATTACTCCATTAGAGTTAGATCAAAACAGTTTATTATTACAAAATAACTTTTCTTATTTAAAATATTTTATCGGTGGGTTTGATTTACAGAAAAGCAATTACCATAATTACTCTCAAAGCATACAAGTACAAGAGGCGAACGAAAAAAGTCGCCGATCTTTTTAATCAGTTTAAGTTTCCTATTTTAAATAAGCTCGATTTAGTGCTCGGTGCACGCTACGCTAACCAATGGATGAACGCGAGCACAACAACAGAAAATAGCTCAACACATGATCACTTCTTAGCCAATGAGCAAGGCTTGATTTGGCATCAGACATCTAACCTTGAATTTTATCTGCGCCGCGATACTGATTATCGCTTTATTAATGGTAAAGAAAAGCTTTGGGGAGCCAATGGTAATATTAATAATGTACAAATGCAAACCGGAATTTCCTATGAAACAGGCTTAAAATGGCACCAAGGAGTCAATAAGTTTGAATTCGGAATTTATCGCTTGGATTTAAATAATGAAATCACTTACACTCCAGACACAAACAATGGTTTTGGCACCGTAAGCAATCTACCGCCCACACGCCGTATTGGCTTAAACATTTATGATCAAGCCAGCCTTAGCAAAAACCTAATTTTAAATACTCAAGCAAGCTTAGTCCGCGCCCGCGTTAGCTCCGGAACTTATGCAGGCAAACAAGTTCCAGCAGTTTCACCCATTAGCGCTGGTTTGGGCCTAACTTACACCTGGCCAAAAGACTGGAGTTTTAATATTATGGAAAATTATTATAGCAGCAGCTACCCCGCCAATGATCTAGACAACAAAGGCACAGATCAGAACGGATCAAAAGTTCCAGGTTATTTTCTCACTGATTTAAATATCAGGAAAAAATGGGAAAAATTAACAATTAACCTCAGCATTAAAAATTTATTCAACAAAAACTACGCCCGCTACTCTCTTTACTCTCCTGCAATGTATACCAGCGATCACCAACAAATCCAAGGAGCACGTACAACATACTACCCAGCCGATGGAATTACCGCCTTATTCACTATTGAGTATAACTGGGCTTAATCATGGTTAAATACTTCAAAGGACTGACTTTTAAAACCGGCGTACTCCCCAGTATTAGCTTACATTTCACCTTATTGTTCGGGTTAATATTATACTATCAACTTAACCCTCCTCACTATAAAATCCCCGGTCAAAAAGCAACGATTATTAACGCTCAATTCATTCAACAGTTTCTACCGATTCAGGCCAAAGAACCCAAAACCATCCCCACACATCAAAAGATAGAAAAAAACCAAGAAACAATAATCCAGAATTACACGGCTTTAAAAATATAAATTCTAAACTTGTAGTTCCCGAACATAAAAAGCAAGTGAGTAAAAACAGCCGTAAAATAAAACAATACCACACAAATAAAACAAACAAAAACATTGAAAAAATATTTAATCTTAATAAAAACAACAA
>NZ_MDTU01000001.1:2392786-2421391 GCF_001720395.1 Piscirickettsia litoralis | reverse complement strand
AAAAACTTAAAAACATTCGCCATACAAATACATTAGCAGCAACTCAAGCCATTTCAGGTGATGTTTTAAATAAACTGGTTATCTATTTAAATCAGGTTATTAACGCTCATAAGATTTACCCAGAGATTGCCCAAGAGCTTGGTAATCAAGGTAATGTTAATGTTTCTTTTAAGCTTTTCCCCTCTGGTATCATAGAAAATTTACATATTGCTCAATCAAGCGGCTACCAGCGCTTAGATCAAGCCGCAATTGACACCATGAAAGCTTCTGTCCCCTTTACTCAAGCCAGCCAGTACATTCATCAGCCGCAAAAGTTTACTTTGCCGATTCAATACCACCTTGAAACTTAAAATAAAAATAAACCAGGAACAATTATTGCAAGCAACCCCTTATCCGCCCACTGAAATTGACACTTGCCATTTTAAATGAAACCAATGCATCAAGTCTTATTACTTGCTCTTATTGTCCTAAGCTTTCCGGTGACAGGACTTGCCCATGCAGATAGCTATCTTACAACAGTCAAATCAATCACTTTTAGCATTTATAGTCTAGAGGATCAGGATAAAAAGTATTTAGGCACAGTAACAACCACTGATACTCCTTTTGGCTTGCTGCTCACACCCAAATTAAGTTATCTCCCTAATGGAATCCATGCTTGGCACATTCATCAAGTTGCTTCATGTGATCACCAAGGCAAAGCTGCGGGTAAGCATTTTCACCACCATCAAAAGAATACAACACAACATGCAACTGGACCTTATGACCCCAACGCGCCCGTAGGTGATCTGCCCAGCCTTACCGTCATTAATCATCACGCTGAGCTTCCAGTGCTAGCGCCGCGCTTAAAGCTCGCAGATCTGCCCGGTCGCTCTATCGTTATTCACCAATTTGGTGGAAAGTACTATAGTAGCATTACAAACAAATCAGGCGGTAAACCGATCGCTTGTGGTACTATTAATTACAATCTCACCCAATAACAGCTCTCATAATAAATGGCTTGATTCTTATTGATCAGCCAAGCTATAGTGACTTTTAGAACAAATAAAGACTAAAAGATAAGGACGCTATTATGCTTAAAACCCTTAACAAAGCAATAATTCTATCAACAAGCCTAGCATTTGCACTGACCAGCTTTGCTACCTCCAAAGATTACCAAGTTGCTCTTAAACAAGAAGGGCAAGTTGCCGCAAAAGTTGTTACGGTAGAAAAAGTACGCATTGCTAATCAAAACTTAAAAGTCCACGACAATGTTGCTGTTACTGCCCTTATCAGTAATAACAGTGACCAGTCCCATGAAATTATTTCAGCTTACAGCCCTGTTGCTGAGATAATACAACTGCATAAAACTGATGGGGCCATTATGAAACAACTTAATAATATCACCTTAGCGCCACACGAAACACTTGCACTCAACCAAAATAAAGATCACATTATGCTCATCAACCTTAAAAAAGATCTGACAAATAAAGAGCCAGTCCCATTATTCATAGAGTTTAAAGATGGCAGTTGGCTAAAGACTATAATCACTTAATTTAAGAATATTAGGGGTAATCTATGTTGATGCCCTGATATTATGCTATTTCTTATTACTATATTCTCTATTTAAATAAATAGATTCAGCATTGTTGAACAACACTTTTTCCATTGAAAATTGAGGGTTACTATTAAACCAAGAAACGACTAGCTTAAGCACATCTTGATATGTTGCTGCTAGCAAGCAAACTGGATAATCTGAACCATACATAACCCGCTCATCACCAAAGTTATTCATAATCGTCTCGATATAAGGCGCAATATCCTCAGGTTTCCATATTTTTCAAATCAGCTTCTGTCACCATACCAGAAAGCTTGCAATGAACATTTTGAAAACGCGCAATATTTTCAATGGCTTTACTCCATGCTTTAATTCTCCCTTGTTTAATATCAGGCTTTGCAATATGGTTAAGCACAAACAGTACATCTGGGCATAAACTTATCAGCTTCTCAACATACTCAAGCTGACTTTCGTTCACTAATAACTCATAAATAAGACCAAGCTGGCCAACACTTCGCACACCTTCAACAAACTTTTCCTGGATAAGATGCTCAGGCACAATCCCTTGGGACATATAACGAATGCCACATAATTTATCGCTTTGCTCGATCAATTTTTTTATATCTGCAATAACAGCACGGCCCTTAGCCACATCAACCCAACCAATGACTCCAGCGATCCTTTCATTTTGCTCCGCAACAGCGAGTAATTTTTCCGTCTCCCAAACTTCCGGCACAGCCTGTACTAATAGGTTATATTGAACATTATTTTCTTCTGATAGCATAAGGAGGTCATCGATCGAGAAATCTCGCTTGATTATACTCATCTCCTCTGTAATCCAGGAAAAATGCTCCCCTTTGCATTCCCATATATGGTTATGGCTATCAAAAATTTTCATGTTCAGCACCCTCTAATTTTTCCTCTTTAAGAGTCAATTAACTGAAGTAATACGGCATGATCTTTAAGCGACTGTTTTTGCTCATCTGTTAATATAGCATAAATTTTTCTATTAGCATGTACTTGATTTAATGCAATAACTTCAAAGAGCTTGCTTTGTTTCTCAACAATGGCTTGCGTGTTTTTTGACGAGTACTTATCACTAAGAGTCAAGTGGAGCAACTTGCTATTATTTTTATTGTACTCTTCAATTTTGGCATAGTTCTTCTCCCGAAGCCCCCGAATAATACCAATTATCTGCTGCCGCTGCGGCACTGTTAGTTGTAATTGGCGAAAAAGGCTCAATAGGGGCGGCATCGAACGATCACTTTGAGTGAATGACGAAGTTAAAGGAGAAGCAGCAAATGCTCCTGTGCATACAAACATACTTGCCAATAAAAAAACCATAAAAAATACTTTTTTCATTATTTTCGCCCTATATTAAGTTTAAATTTAAGCTTAAATCAGCTCATAAGAATAGCTAGTCTATTACCTCAGCTCTCTAGCCTTTATTCATAACCTGAAACGCCAAAGATAAAGCAATATGGCACTAAAGATACAACAACAAGATAAGCAGCCAACATAAAATTTTATTTTATTTTTCAGTTTTTCACTCCCTTGCTTTTACCTGCCATATATACCCAAATTTTTACATTTTCAGCCAATTCAATACGGTTACTCTATAGCACCCTAGCATTCAACTTCTCATCCTCTACGACATCCTGTAACATGGAGAAAAACACATAAGAGTGATCAATAAAATGATTAAAAGTTATGACCATCTGACTATTGCCGTGACCAATTTAGAAAGTGCTAAAGAATTTTTCCAAATTTTGGGTTTTGAAACCACTCATGATTTAGTCATTGAAGGCGAACCCTTTTCCACCTTTATGGACATAAAAAACCTCAAAGCTCAACACGTTACCCTAAAGCACCAGGCAGCTAACGTTGAAATTCAATTGCTGTACTTCTATAGCCCCGAGCCACAAACTGACCCACATATCGGCCGTTTGGACAAGCTTGGCTACAACCATTTATGTTTTGGGGTTAAAGATATTGAAGCGGTCGTCGAAACATTAAAAACTAAGAAGATCAAAATACTCAGCCATATCATGACATTCAACAGCCGCAAACTCGTTTATATCCGTGGCCCCGAGGGCGTCGTGATTGAGCTTGCAGAGTGGTTAAACTAAAATATACAACTAGCTAGCCGTTTATAACCGCCTGGAGCTTTGTTATGTCTATTGCCGACATTCTCACTTTCGCCAGCCTCGTCTTCTTTCTGGCAATTATTCCAGGCCCAAACGCACTGCTTATTCTACAAACCTCTTTAAGCCAAGACAAAAAGCAAGCCTATGCAAATATCTTTGGCATCACTCTCGCCTTTTATATCCATGCCTCTATTTCAGCCTTTGGCTTAAGCTACCTATTTTCCACATCAAGTCTTGCTTTTAATATTCTAAAGTGGCTGGGTGTGGCTTACCTCATCTGGCTAGGCGCAACAAACCTACACAGCGCTCTTAAAACAAGACTCCATACAAACACTTCAATATCAGCCGAGAAACAGGCTAAGAACCTGTGCAATAACTTTGTTAAAGGCCTACTCACCAACTTACTTAACCCCAAGATTATCTTATTTTACTTAGCAATATTTCCACAATTTGTTCACCACTCAGCTTTGCTCAAAGATAGCTTGGTTCTAGGTAGCCTCCATGCCTTCATCGTCGCCAGCTGGTTTATTCTTGTGGTTGCCCTCGCTGGGCAATTCAAAAACAGACTCAACGCCCCTCGCAGCAAATCTTGGCTAAAAGGCATCAGTGGCAGCTTATTTATTGGCTTTGGAATCAAGCTCGCTCTATTAAGCCGTTAAGCCATTCATTAATCTCGTATTTGCCCCGTACCACGAATAAGGTATTTATAGCTAGTGAGTTCTTTCAACCCCACCGGCCCACGTGCATGAAGCTTATCGGTGCTAATGCCAATTTCAGCACCCTTACCAAATACCTCGCCATCGGTAAAGCGTGTTGAGGCATTATGATACACCGCAGCAGAATCAACTTGTTGCAAAAATTGCTCTGCACAGCCCTTATCCTCAGTCACAATGCTATCCGAATGTCCTGATCCATAATAATTAATATGATGTATTGCCGCATTAGTATTTTTCACAATTTTAATCGACAAAATTAAGTCTAAATATTCGGTCGACCAATCTTCTTCGCTCGCTTGCTCTAAATTTGAAATAATTTTACAGCTTTGCTCGCAACCTTTTAGTCGCACTCCTTGCTCTTTTAACATTTCAACAAAGCGAGGCAACACCTTTTTGGCAATATCTTGGTGAATCAATAAAGTTTCCATCGCATTACAGACACCTGGACGCTGACACTTCGCATTAATAATAATCTGTTCGGCCATATCCATATCCGCCGCTTGGTCAATATAAATATGACAAATACCATCCAGATGCTTAATCACTGGCAACTGGCTTTGTTCGGTAATGGCTTTGATTAAGTTTTTGCCTCCACGAGGAATCACCACATCAATAAAGTCAACTTGCTGCAATAGGGCATGCGTTGCTGCGCGCTCGGTATGATCAATAAACTGCACACACACCTCTGACAGGCTATGCTCTTTTAAAGCCTCGACAATCACACGGTGTAAAGCACGGTTACTGTGAATCGCCTCCTTACCTCCCTTTAAGATCACAGCATTGCCCGACTTAAAACATAATGCTGCAGCATCAATCGTCACATTGGGGCGAGACTCATAAATCATCGCAATCACTCCCAAAGGCGTCGAAGTTTTCTCTAGGATTAAACCATTACTTATTGTCTGGCTTTCAAGAATACGCTGATTTGGATCTTCTAACTCTATGATGGTAGTCAAAGCATCAGCCATAGCGATAATACGATCATGATTTAAAGTTAACCGATCAATAAAGGCAGAGCTTTGGTCCTGATCTTTTGCGTAATTTAAATCTTTTTTATTCGCTACTAATAAATTTTCACTATGATTAATAAGATTTTTTCTAAGAGAGTTAAGCACATCATTTTTCACTTCCGTGCTTAATGTAGCAAGCTGATAGCTTGACTGCTTCGCTTGCCTGGCAAGCTCTTGAATTTTGGTTTCCATCATTAAATCGCATCTCATATTATTTTTAAATATACATTACAATAACGCTAAGTTATCACGGTGAATCACTTCTGCAGGCAATTCACCTGAGAATCGTTCATCGATTTGACTCACCTGACAACCTCTGACTTGTTCAAGCTCTGATGATGAATAATGAACAATACCCCGAGCAATCATCTGCCCCTCACAAAATAGCGCCACAGTATCCCCTCGAGAAAAGTTCTGTACCACTTGCGTCACGCCTGAAGCTAATAAACTTTTACCACGTTGGCACACCGCCGCCTGTGCACCACGATCAATATGAATCTCACCCTTACAATCTGCACCAAAAGCAATCCATGACTTTTTACCATATAAACTCTTTTTTCTCGGACAAAAAAGTGTCCCAATATTGATTCCCTGCAATAAATCCGTCATCACATGAGGTTGCTTGCCATTCGCAATTAACATCGCAATTCCTGATTCATTCACAATACGCGCCGCTTGCAACTTCGTTGCCATCCCCCCCGTGCCCAGCGAAGTTTTTTCTTGACGCACCAGCTCAGAAGCCTCTTTGTCAATATTCGTCACGACTTCAATCACTTGATTGTTTTTATAATCAATTAACCCATCTACACTCGTTAGTAGCACCAGCAGGTCCGCCTGAGCTTGACTCGCAATCAAAGCTGCCAAAGTATCATTATCACCAATGGCCGTCGCTTCGATTGAGATGGCATTGTTCTCATTAATAATAGGGGTAATATTCCAATTAATCAGCTGCTTTAATGTATTGGCAATAGAAACATAGTTATGGCGATTTTGAATGTCATCTCGCGTCACTAGCATTTGAGCGGTCATCAAATCATTTTGAGCAAAGATATGGTCATAAGCCTGCATCAAGCGACTTTGGCCAATGGCAGCGAGCGCTTGCTGTTCTGTTCGATTAAGCGTTTTGCGCTTTTGATTTAGCTCAGCCCCTAAACCCACCGCTCCAGAGGTCACAACAACGCACTCTTTGCCTTGTGCTCTTAACTGTACAATTTGCTGGGCCAAATGAGTGATAAAGTAAGTCTGCAACTTATTATCTTTAACCAATAGTGAAGTTCCAACTTTAATAATGACTCGCTTTGCTGCTTTTATAATATTCTCACGCATACCTACTCCTATTGAAACTAGAGTCCCAGTAGAGCATATGGTGTGCGCCAAGGCAAGATAGACAAAGAGCTGAATGATATACGCTTAAACTCTGCGATCAAGTGCAATCACTTTAATTTCTTATTAGTACCCATAAAGCTCAATCAACTTGATAAACCGAGTCGGATCATTATTATCTTCTACCATCCAGCATACTGCCAAAACCAATCGGACAAAGACCCAATCAGCAATGCGCTGAGAGTCTAAATTCAGTCTGTTCGCTAATCGATCAACACGATACAAAAATAACTCACTAATATTTTCTTGAGAAAGTTCACTTTGATGAATAAAATTAAAGGCAGCCACTTCAAATTCGCGCTCACCAAGCACACCTTTCGGGTCAATCGCCAACCAGCGATCCTTATGGTGAATCACGTTATCGTGATGAAGGTCGCCATGCAAAACAATTTCTTCTTTTATTGAGCCCAATAAATTATTCTTTAATTTTTTTGCTTTACTCAATAAAATTTTTGGTATTTTATCAAAACTTGCCTTATCAATTGCAACTAACCAATCAGCAATATGTTTAAATTCTTTACCATTTTTTGAAATGGCCTCCAAAGGTTTTCCACCACCTCAACATAACTATCAATGATGTATTCATAATCATTAGGCTCAATCGACAGCAAAGACTCACCTGATTCAGCTTGCTCTAGCAGTAAGGCATGATGGTGAGTATGGTGAGTATGGTGAGTATGGTGAGTATGGTGAGTATGGTGAGTATGGTGAGTATGGTGAGTATGGTGAGTATGGTGAGTATGGTGAGTATGGTGAGTATGGTGAGTATGGTGATCTAATAGTTTAACCATCCCCTGACCATTAAAGTACTTCAATGCTAAAATCTCACTTTCAATAATAGAAAAATCACAAGCGATCTTAACCACTATTTTTTCTTCCTTGCCATTTTTACATCTAACCCCTTTAGCAACATAATTCCATGTCATATTATTAACAGGGACTAAGTCAGACAATCCCCAACCATTTTTCAAATCGTTAATAATACCAGGCAAACTCTCTAACCATAGCTTGCCTTTCTCACTAAATAGTTGAGTAATATTATTATATAAAGTATCACTCATAGCTCCACCTATTGCGATCACAACCTTTCAGCTTTAAATACTCAACTTGAGTTAATCGATAAAGCACATGCAAACACAGTTTGTCATTTTTATCGACATTAGGATGGTAGAAATCATCTTTTTTATCATATTTCAAACCAATTTTTTTCATCACCCGCCAAGAGCGTGTATTTAATTTTGCAGTAAAAGAAACGATTTTTTCAAGATTCAAATTCATAAAGCCATGCTCTAATACAGCCAACGCTCCCTCCGTTGCATAACCTTGATTCCAATAATCAAAGGCTAAACGCCAACCAATTTCAACTGCAGGAGTAAAGTGCGACTCAAACTCAGCTAGGCTTAAACCAATAAAGCCAATAAACTCTCTATTTTCCTTCAACTCAACGGCATAAAGCGTATAGCCTAATTTTTCAAGCTGGCCATTTGCTCCCACAATAAATTTTTCAGTTGCTACCCTATCAGGCTTAGCAGGAAAAAACTCCATCACTCGAGAGTCTTGATTAATCTGATACATTTTATCAAGATCACTTTCTTGCCAGGTGCGCAGGATAAGTCGGTTTGTTTCTAGCACTTTCATAACATTTTCCTTTGATGCTTTCAATTGCAATAAACCAATATTTAATTGAATCATTACAACTTCATATAACATAAAACAAAATTATTTTTTACATAGCAAAAAATGTATATTTCCTTAGAGTAAAGAAACGAATAAAACTAACAAAAATTAGGATAAACTCATGAAGTTTGAAAGCATTCTTAGTAAAGTAGAAAAAAATAATTTAAACTCTCTTACTCCAGAGGTACTAGGAGAGTTTGCTAAAAATTATTTAGAAAACTGTGGGCCTAAACCCAGAGATACTTCCAGAACAGAAAATAGAAGATTAGCCACACACTTGCTTTCTTATGCACAAGCCAACCCTTTGGCAACCCCAAAAGAGTGCGCCTCTGTGCTTATAATTGCACTTTCCAAAGTAGCAAGTCCTAGATCCTCATTTACTAAAAACGCGACAAAATTGCTTAACAAAGCTCTTAATACAGGAGTTGAAACAGATCACTATGCGGGCCGTTCAACAATAAGAAAAAGTCCAGATAATATTGCATTAGAGTTCTCAAAAATCATTAAACGCAGAGATGACTTTTGTAGTATTAAAGGAAATAGCACGATTTTCCATAGTAATACACACCAAGAGCGGACTCGACAACCTGAAAGCGCACTAGAGTTTCATAATCAACTATAACGAAAACTGGCGGAGGGACAGGGATTCGAACCCTGGAAGGGCTATTAACCCTTGCCGGTTTTCAAGACCGGTGCATTCAACCGCTCTGCCATCCCTCCGTTCAGGAATCAGAATATTACCCTAATCTTTCACAAATGTGAAGTTGTTTTTGAAATTTATCGCACACCTTTAAGAATAGCCAGAATATTGACCATCAGCCGTCTCTTTACCATGCTTAACTCAGGAGGCGCTATGATCGAGTTTCATCAAGTGAGCAAGATTTACCCGGGTAAGCGAGTTGGCTTAAATAAAGTCAGCTTCAAGCTCGCTCAAGGTGAACTTGCCTTTCTCACCGGCCATTCTGGTGCCGGCAAAAGCACTCTACTTAAACTCATTGCCCATATCGAACTACCGACCTTAGGCGAAATCATTGTCGATAAGCGCAATGTCGCTCGTATTCCTCATCGTGATCTGCCATTTTATCGCCGTAAGCTTGGAATGATATTGCAAGACCCTATTTTACTTTATGACCGCAGTGTCTTTCATAATGTCGCCCTACCATTAATTATGGCTGGCATTAATCATAAAGAATTAAAGGCCAGGGTAGGTGCTGCTTTAAGTCATGTTGGTATGTCGAAGAAAAGTCAGCTGATGCCGCGTGAGCTTTCAGCAGGAGAGCAGCAACGCATTAATATTGCCAGAACTCTCGCCAATATGCCGAGCATTATTCTTGCTGATGAGCCAACAGGGAACCTAGATCCAGAACTTGCGCGCTCAATCATGCAATTATTTTACACCTTAAGCCAAACAGGCGTGACGATTATTATCGCCTCTCACGACATTGATCTAGTACGAGAGCACCAGCAACGCATACTTCACCTTGAGCAAGGAGCTTTAGTCAGTGACGAAAAGAACCAAATCAAGCCAGCAATATCAGCCTCAGAGTAACGGGCTTTGGCAATGGTGCAAATTCCAGCTTGTTGCCTGCAAGCTTAGTCTTGCTAAGCTTGCCGAACACCCTTGGGGCTTTATTATTACCAACTGTGTTATTGCGCTAGGTTTAAGTTTGCCGGTTATGTTGTTTTTATTGTTGAAAAATATCAGTCCATTACAAAGCTCTCTCACTGGCACCACACAAATTTCCGTTTTTACCAAAACAAATGCAAGTGCGCAACAAATTGAAGCTTTAGGCAATCAATTAGAGAAAAATCCAAATCTAAAACGCATTGACTATATCGGACCTAAAGAAGCACTTGCAGAATTTAAAGCTTTTTCCAGTTTTCAGCTTGCCATTGAATCACTCGCAGAAAACCCATTGCCAGGGGTGTATGTCGTTGAACCCCAAGATCACTTTATCGAACAACACCAGCTTACTCGTTTAGCCAAACAACTTTCTCAGCTCGATCATGTCGAATCTATTCAATTAGACCTCGCCTGGGCCGAACGCCTAATGCGTTTTGCAACACTCAGTAAACGTATATTTTTTAGCGTGAGCTTATTATTGGGTCTCGCTTTAACTTTGATTATCTATAACAGTTTAAGATTGCTGCTCAATCAAAGTCGTGATGAAATTCGCATTATGGCGATTTTAGGCGGCACCCGAGCTTTTATCCAGCGCCCGTATCTCTATTTAGGTGCATTTTACGGCTTTACTAGCGCACTATTAAGTCTACTGATTATCCAATTAACTTATTGGTGGTTAAAATCCCCAGCAGACTCTTTTTCCAGCCTCTATTATAGCCAAATGGGCCTGCAAAATATTAATATTTTAGAAGCTTTAATCTTACTCATCATCAGCGTACTGTTAAGTTTAGCCAGTGCCTGGCTCACCACCCGACACTACCTAAAAAAATTACAGTTATGCTAAACAGTATTTAGCACAATGACTTCACCAAGCTTTAAACAGCAGTCGCTGGCTCTTCTGTCAACTCAACACTTTTTAACGGAATAAGCTTAGTTTTTTTAACGGATTTATGCGCGACAATTAAGATAAAGAAAAGAATAATACCACAATAATTAATGAAAAACCTGACAAACTGGCTTCACCATTCACGATTACCATAACTTCTTGACCAATCAGAATAACAATGATTAACGCCATCGCACATAAAGGCGCAAAGGGGAACCAACGTGAGCGATAAGGAAGTTGAGCTAAATCTTTACCCTGTGATGTATAGGCCCTGCGAAAACGATAATGACTCAAACAGATCCCAAACCAAGCGATATAACCTGCATAACTGACCATATTCACCAACCAGCTAAAAATCAGCCCGCCACGATAAGTCGATGCAAGAACAAGAACCACACTCATCAGAGCTGTTGCGATAACACCGATAATAGGCACACCCTGCTTATTAACCTGTTGAAAGGCCCCTGAAGCCTCTTTGGCTTTGCTCATGTGCCACAAAACCCGTGAAGCGGTATACATACTCGCATTCGCAGCAGACAAAATCGCAGTAATAACCACAAGGTTCATAATCGATGCGGCAAACTTAATGCCTGCATTTTCAAAGACAATCGTAAAAGGACTACTCACAACACTAGAATGTGCATTGACTAAGCCAGAATCGGTATAAGGGATTAAAAAGCTAATTACCGCGATCGCCAAAATGTAAAATAATACGATACGCCAAAACACTGTTTTCACGGCTTTGGGGATGGCTTTTTTTAGGGTTATCCGCCTCTCCTGCAGCCACTCCCATAAGCTCTACCCCCTGAAATGAGTAGCCAGCTATTAAAAACACACTAAAAAAACCAAACAAGCCCTGATGAAAAGGTGCATCGCCTAGCGTAATATTGTGAAAGCCAACATTTCCCTGAGATCCTACCAAACCAAAAACCATCAAGGTGCCAACCACAATAAAAATAATCACGGTCGCAACTTTAATAAAGGCCATCCAGTATTCCACTTCACCGTATAGCTTTACCGCTGCAAGATTAATTCCCAAGATCAAAAAGAAGAATAAAGCACTCCAAATCCAGACATCAACATGCGGAAACCAAAATTGCATGACTAAACCCGCCGCAATCACTTCCGATGCGACAACAAATACCCAGTTAAACCAATAATTCCAACTCATGGCAAAACCAAAGGATTTATCAACATATTTAGCCGAATCATCACAAAAAGACCCTGTGGTTGGCGAAAAAGCGGTCATCTCTCCAAGACTTGTCATCACAAACAACACGATAACAGCAACAAGCAAATAGCCCAGTATGGCACCTCCTGGCCCACCACTGTACACAGCGCCGCCGCTTGCTAGTAATAAACCGGTTCCAATCGTCCCACCCAATGCAAGCATAATCAAGTGACGAGGCTTTAAGTTTCGTTTGAGTTTTTGACTCGTTTCCATACAACACCCCTTAATAACAAAAAATCGATGGTGAGCGTAAAAAGCCTATGTAAGTAGACTGATCACAGCTGCAACAACTAAAAAATAAACAAATTAAAAATCAGGAGATAACTGCTTAAAATAAGCGCGCTATAAGATCAGCAATGATGGTGTCGATGCAAAGAGGAATGATGAAAAGAAGCAGAAACAACAGCGTTAGAACAAACAGGGTACGAAACAATAGCAAACATGCTATTTACACTGAGATTTTTCAGGTACTTCCTTCTCATCATTAAAGCCTTTTCTTACTACTATATAAGTGATACAGAATCTATTGATTCTTCATAGTATCGAAAAGGCTTCATCGATGCAAGCGACGATTGTCGCCCTAAGGCGCAATCATCTTGGCAGGGTCTACCGCGTTATCAAACTCTTCAGCACTTAAAAATCCAAGTTTTAAACAAGCTTCTTTTAAGCTCGTCCCTTCTTTATGCGCTGTTTTCGCAATCATTGCCGCTTTGTCGTAACCGATCACCTGGTTTAATGCAGTGACTAGCATTAATGAATGTTTTAAGAAATAATCAATACGCTCATTATTGGCCTTTAGTCCTTCGATACAAAACTCTCTAAAACTCCGCGACGCATCAGCCAGTAATTGCACCGAATGCAGCACATTATGGACCATCACCGGTTTAAAGACATTCAACTCAAAATTACCCTGACTACCGGCAAAACCAACGGCCGCATCATTCCCCATCACCTGCACACAAACCATTGTCATCGCTTCACACTGGGTTGGATTCACTTTTCCAGGCATAATCGATGATCCCGGCTCATTTTCAGGTAAAGCCAACTCACCCAAACCACAACGCGGGCCAGAACCCAACCAGCGCACATCATTCGCAATTTTCATTAATGCCGCTGCAAGTGTTTTAAGAGAACCACTAATTTGTACTAATGCATCATGAGCGGCTAAAACAGCAAATTTATTTTCCGCTGAACTAAATTTCAAACCCGTTTCTTTAGCAATAAATTTAGCTGCTTTCTTGGCAAATTTAGGATGTGTATTAAGACCTGTGCCCACAGCTGTGCCGCCTAAGGCCAGCTCATAAAGGTGAGTTAAGTTATTTTCAATATAAGCGATTGCCTGATTAAGCTGGGTGACATAGCCCGAAAACTCTTGCCCTAGGGTCAATGGCACAGCATCTTGCAAGTGCGTTCTGCCAATTTTGATAATATCCTTATAGTCTTCTTGCTTAGCCGCTATCGCATCACGCAGTGCTTTGGCTTCTGGCAACAGGTGGTGAACAATCGTCTCTACGGTTGCGATATACATCGCCGTTGGGAAAGTGTCATTGGATGATTGGGACATATTGACATGATCATTTGGGTGAACCGGATCTTTACTTCCCATGATGCCGCCGGCAATTTCTATCGCCCGATTCGCAATCACCTCATTGCTGTTCATATTCGTTTGTGTACCACTACCGGTTTGCCAAACGCGCAAGGGAAAGTGTGCATCGAGCTTACCACCAATCACTTCATCTGCCGCTTGTACAATCAAAGCGGCTTTTTCTTTAGGTAGTTTACCCAACGACTCATTGGTTAGCGCCGCTGCTTTTTTTGAATACCCCCAGTGCGCGTATCATCGCTCGCGGCATAATATCGTGACCAATCGCAAAATGATGCAAAGAGCGTTCGGTTTGCGCTCCCCAATACTTGTCACTCTCAACTTGAATCTCACCCATACTATCGGTTTCTGTACGCATTAGCTGTCCCATCCTTTTGCTCCTTGGTTAATCACTCTCACTTTGCCTAGAGTAAAGCGCTGTGACTATAAACTCAACTGATTATAAATATTCACAAAATAACTTGATAATGATTATCATTTATATTACTATAATAATAGTTCAACGGCAGCTCTATCATGCAGGTAGAGATTTTACCCCTCCTATCGCAAGGTGAGAGGGGATTTTTATTTCAGCCCCTCTCAATTCGATAATTTCACTTTAATTCAAAAAGATACATTGATTTTTATTTTGTTGTAGATACAAAAACAATAGAAATATCACACACGATAGATGTCACTTTTCGTTTTTATTTCCACCCCACAGCGACTATTCCTTAAATGAGCCTTAAGAAAAGGCCGTACACAATATCCTCGATATGGAGATTCGAATGAAAAAATTAGCACTGACACTATCCTCTGTTCTTGCCCTTACAGCCGCTGCAACCTTTAGCCCTGCTATCGCCGCTGACCGTGCCAACTTGACCATGGGTGCAATCGTCATTACCCCACTGAATATTGTACAAACTCGTGCTATGAACTTTGGCTATATTTATAAGCCAGCCTCAGGCTCGACAACAAAGGCAACATCTGCGCTATTTAGAGTTACAGGTGAAGGCAACGCTAATGTTCGCATTAGTCATGCACCGACAGCCGTTATGGCAAGTGGCTCAAACCGATTGACTGTCCGTCTAACGGGTGCAGGAACCGTTCGCCTGCCGGCAAGTGGTGCATTGAATAAAGCAATTAATGGCTCTGTTACTGTTGCGAGCTCAACAGCAAAAGGCCGTTATGCAGGCACCACTGTTGTTACTGCCAGTTATCTCTAGTCATTCGTTAAACCTACTTTAAACTTAAACCGCTGCTAATGACCATAAATATTAGCAGCGGCGACTCGTAGCGAACCCCCTACAAAAACCGTAACCCTCTCCCTGTTCATAATCTATCAATACGGTAACATAGGAACGAAGATTGCATTAATTTCATTGCATAAGGAGTATTGCCATGAAAAAGTTTATCTTTGCTATTGGATTACTAATGACTAGTTCAGTTTTTGCATTAGGCGATACCAATATTTCCATGAACGCCTCCGCAGAAATTATTACTCCAATCACCTTACAAGTTGCGCCACTTGAGTTTGGTACACTCGTCAAACCTCAATCAGGTCGAACCGACTATCAAGCAACCGCCTTGCTTGAAATCAGTGGTGAAAAACAACAAACCGTTAAAATCACCATTCCAAACCGTATGAATATTGTCAATGGTAGCGATAGCCTAAGAGTCAATTTATCAATTCCAACCACACAAAAAAGATTAAACAACCAAGGTGAAGCAAGTCTCAATATCACCGGCTCACTGAGAGTGGCTGCAAACACAAAAGCCGGCGATTATACCGGCTCGGCGACAATTACAGCGTCTTATCTTTGAGGTTATCGATACTAAAAACGCACCACGCTTCGCTCTCACACCCCTTTGTTTACTTATAAAACTTGCAAGCCTTCAATAAAATTCAGCGCGTTATTTTTTATCTTTATAATTCTTGCACCGTTCAAAGCAAATTTTCTTCTAAACGATAAACCGTCCATTCATCCATCGGTTTAGCTCCGAGCTTTTTATAAAATTGAATACTCGGCTCATTCCAATCCAATACTGACCATTCAACACGGCCACAATCACGCTTGCGCGCCAATTCAGTAATATAGTTTAGTAAGATTTTACCAAACCCTTTGCCACGCAGCTGAGGCTGAACATATAAATCTTCTAAATAAATACCAGGCTTTGCTAAAAATGTCGAAAAGTTATGAAAAAATAAGGCAAAACCCACAGGTTCATCACGATAATATCCAATAATTACCTCAGCATAGCTATTTTTGCCAAATAAATTTTTAGTGAGCAGAGCGTCTGTTGCAACAACATCATCGGACATTCTCTCATATTCAGCCAACTCTTTAATGAACTGCAAAATTACAGGGACATCACCGACCGTTGCTGTCTTAATCTTAAACTCTTCTGTCATTTAAAATTATCCTTATAAAATATAAAACCCTTACTCACTCTACAGCAAATAAGGGTTTTATTACAGAATATTTAACTATTAATATGTGTTTTTGCTTTATTTTACACCGAGCTCTTTTAAGCGCTCATCTAAATAACTTTTTGCCGTATGCCGTTCTGAAAGAACCACTTCTGAACGCGGATGTAAAAATAACGGCGCCGTCAGGCGTGAGTTTGCTGAACGCTCCCCCGTCGGGTTAATCACACGATGCAAGGTTGAGGGATAATAGCCAGCGGTTGCCTCTTCTAACATATCACCCGCATTGATCACAATGGTTTCCGGCTCACAAGGAACATCCAGCCAATCAGAACCAATCGGTTTTACCTGCAAGCCTGGCTCATTCGATGAAGGTAATACTGTTAATAAATTAATATCACCATGCGCTGCAGCTCGAATAGCCCCCGGCTCTTCACTGCCGGTCATCGGTGGATAGTGTAAAATACGCTGTAGAACATTATCACTATTCTCAATCATGCTAGCAAACGACTCTGAAAGCTTCTCACGAATTTCAGCAGGCGTTTCGCCTTCTAACCAATTTAATAACGTAACAGCAAGTTCAGTCGAACGCTGGCATAATTCATGAGCTTTATTAGATAAGCCCTCTGGATAACGCCCCCATGAATAAATATGATAATACTCTTTAATGTCTTTTTCAGTATGACCTTTCGCCGTTTCAGAGACTTCTGGCGGAAAATAACCATCTTGCTTTTCACGATCAAATAAATATTGATGCTTCGCCTCTGTTTTAAAAAAAGCGAGCCATTCATCATAAACGGCTTGAACCAGCTCAAAGGGAACTCCGTGGTTTTTCACCACAGCAAAACCAGTCTCACGCAAAGAGAGCGCAAAATCTTTCGCTGCATTCTCTGACTGGCAATCAACAATACGCACTTGTTTCATTTTAACTTACCTCAACTTATAACTTTCTATCAAAATCAAATGACATTAATCAATAATATTTTATTCAACCTGCTCTGGCTCACTGAGCTTTTCACCCATCAACCAAACTTCATGGTCTCGCCATTGTAATTGGTTCTGCATAAACCAACTCACCACTTTAGGGTATAAAGCATGCTCTAAGCCTTGAACTCTCTTCGCCAAATATGCTTCACTATCACCTGCCATAATTTCACAACGGCTTTGCGCAACCACCGGGCCACCATCCAAAGCTGGGGTGACAAAATGCACAGATGCACCCTGCTCTTTATCTCCAGCCGCCAAAGCGCGTTTATGCGTGTGTAGCCCTTTATATTTAGGCAATAAAGAAGGGTGAATATTGAGTAAACGCCCTAGAAAGTGCTCAACAAAATTAGCGCTTAAAATACGCATAAAGCCAGCTAAGACAACCAACTTCGGTTGATATCGTTCAATAAGGTCAAGTAATTCGGCATCATAAGCCTCACGCTCATTAAACCCTCGATGGCTCAAAACATGCGTT
The DNA here is from genome assembly GCF_001720395.1 of Piscirickettsia litoralis. Lineage (NCBI taxonomy): Bacteria > Pseudomonadati > Pseudomonadota > Gammaproteobacteria > Thiotrichales > Piscirickettsiaceae > Piscirickettsia > Piscirickettsia litoralis. The sequence continues at coordinate 2,403,711 of NZ_MDTU01000001.1, read as the reverse complement.
GGAATTCCTGCCTTCTCAGCCCGCTTTAAGCCCAATACACCCGGCTTATTGCTGATAACCGCAGCAATTTTACCGATTTTTTTCAAATCATTATGAACAGTATCAATCAGGGCCTGTAAATTAGACCCTGAGCCCGAAATCAATACGACAATGCGATCGTTTTCATTGTTCATTGGGAGTACGCCTTACCTAGCAAGAATCACTGGCTGATCTTGCTCTTCAGTAATCTCACCTAACACCCACGCCTTCTCACCTGCAGCGGTTAATTTTTCTAAGCAATAATCAACCTCTTCACGAGTCACACAAACCACCATGCCAACACCACAGTTAAAGGTCCGGTACATCTCGGATGTTTCAACCTGGCCTTCGGCTTGTAACCATTGGAAAATCTCTGGCCACTGCCATGATGAAGTATCAACTTTTGCACTAACGCCTTCAGGCAACACACGAGGCAAATTCTCAGGTAAACCACCCCCAGTAATATGAGCGCAGGACAAGATTTTCTCTTCATTAAATAATGGCAATAAAGACTTCACATAAACTCGTGTTGGGGCAAGTAATAGTTCAGCCAGTGTTTTGCCCGATAATTCCGTATCAAAACCTTTACCCGCAACCTCTAGAATTTTACGAACGAGTGAATAGCCGTTGGAGTGCACACCCGATGATCCTAAACCAATCAATACATCACCGGCTTTCACCTTGCTTGCATCAACAATGCGCTCTTTCTCAGCCACACCAACACAAAAACCTGCAAGATCATAATCACCCGCACTGTACATACCTGGCATCTCAGCTGTTTCACCACCGACAAGTGCCGCTCCTGCTTGTAAGCAACCTTCCCCGATGCCTTGAACTACAGCAGCAGCCACATCAACATCAAGTTCACCGGTTGCATAATAATCAAGAAAGAATAAGGGTTCAGCACCAATAACGATCAAATCATTGACACACATGGCAACTAAGTCAATACCGACAGTATCATGAATACCCAGCTCTAAAGCGAGCTTCAGCTTCGTACCCACACCGTCGGTTCCAGAAACAAGAACGGGGGCCTTGTAACGATCAACAGGCAACTCAAACAAAGCACCAAAGCCGCCTAAACCACCCATCACTCCGGGGCGATGTGTTGCCTTTGCAACATGCTTAATACGCTCAACCAAGCGGTTACCAGCGTCAATATTGACTCCAGCATCACGATAACTCAAAGAAGGCTTCTGCACGATCGACACTCCTGGCATTTCAATACAACATGCGCATTGTATCAGCCTGAACCCTCGCTGCAAGAGTAAGAAGACAATTACTACGGACTTATATACACTTATTATAGAGTTTTCTCTAAAATAAAAGGCAAACCAATGCGCCGGTTACTGCATTTCCTCCTGCTTATAACCTCCCTTTATCTGCTCAACACTTCTCTAAGTTTTGCGGTATTTTTGCCTCACTTATTCCAGGCAAATATCCCCATTGATCAAAATACACAAAGTGAGCGCGACCTTGCCCTAGGGACTGCCTTATTTAGCACGTTAAACAAAATCACCACACAAAACTTATCTTCTGAACAAAAAAAGCAACTACAGCAATCGCCTTGGCGCTTTGTCAGCTCCTACACCATCAAAAAAATCCCTCAGCCTGCCAAGCCCACCGAAGCTATTCACTCAAACGAGCCAAACCAAACAATACAACCTCAAGCCATCACCGAACCTGACTCCTTAGTCTTTCATGTCCAATTGAACGAACAACGCTTAAAAGCCTGGCTTAAGAAAAATAAAATTCAATTTTGGGATAATTACCGCCCAATCACACTGGTTTGGCTGGTGATCGATAACGATATGCAAAAGCTGATCGTCGGCGATAATGATCAACTGACTACGAGTGTTCTTAACAAAGCCGCTGAAAAGTATGGAATTCCTTTGCAATTCCCTAAAGTCGATGTGCGTGATCTCAAACAAATCAGTGCCGATGAAATCTGGAATTTTAACATCCCAGCACTTAAAAAAGCTTCACAGCGCTATCGCCCAGATACCATACTCGCAGGCCGGGTGTTTCCTACCGCCACAGGCTGGGAAACCCACTGGCAACTCATCACCAAAAATAAACAAACACTCAGCTGGAGCAGCGCGAGCGAACATTTAAGCTCGGTCCTTAAAACCGCAACCGGCCATCTTGCTCACAACCTAGCGCAGCTTTACCAAAGCTCAGAAGAAGAGCATCAGTTTACCATTCAAGTGCTCGGCATCGACCACTTACAACAATATCGTAACTTAACTACCTACCTTGCTAAACAACACGTGATTAGCCAAGTCCAGACTAAAGTCATCTCAGCTGATACCGTCACTTTAGACTTAACCAGCAATGTGAATCAAAAGCAATTACTGAAAATCCTTGCTTTAAGCCGCAAACTCTCCACAATAGAGACTCAAACAGCACCCGACGGCGCACTCAAGTTCCGCTGGCAAGGGTAAATAACCATGAATAAGGAGATCGACGTGCAAATTAAACGTTGGCTACTTCCCGCATCCATCGCCGTATTTTTTTTGCTCGTTTACTTGCTAAGCCCCATTTTAGGCTCATTTTTCGCCGCCATCTTACTCGCCTACCTTGGTAGCCCCTGGGTATCACGCTTGGAGAAATACCGCATTCCAAGAACCCTGAGCGTCTTGGTTATTTTATTTATCATCGGTGCCGTACTTTTCAGCCTGCCATTAATTATTATTCCGATGGTTGAAACTCAGGTCATACTTTTAATTAACCAGCTGCCGAAAATTAATAATTATCTACAAAACCAGATTTTCCCTCTACTCAACCATTATTTACACATTAATTTACAACCGATTAACCTCACTGACCTCACGCAAAAGTTCAGCACTATAATCACGCAAAATCCAGATTTATTAAAAATTTCTTGGAATACGATATTTAGCTCAGGGATTAAAATTATTGAATGGGGCGTCCAAATCGTTCTTGTTCCTGTTGTCGCCTTTTATTTCCTGCGTGATTGGAATAGCATTCTTGCCAAAGGCCGTAATCTTTTACCCCGCCGCCTAGAACCGACTTTATATAAACTAATTATTAACTGTGATGAAGTTCTTGCTTCTTTTTTACGCGGTCAGCTCTTTGTCATGCTTTGCTTGGGTATTTTCTATGCATTAGGTTTATCGCTAGTCGGCTTAAAAACCGCTGTTTTAATCGGTATGCTCGTCGGCATCATCAGCATTGTCCCCTATTTAGGCAGTATCGCAGGGATTATCATTGCTGTTTTAAGTGCCATCGCCCAATTCCAAGACATTACCCATATTATCTATGTGCTTATCGTTTTTGTCTTAGGTCATGCACTCGAAGGCTGGATACTCACTCCTCTTTTGGTCGGTGATCGCATCGGCTTACACCCGGTTGCTGTCATTTTCGCCGTACTTGCCGGCGGTCAGCTGTTTGGCTTTGCCGGTGTCTTACTCGCACTTCCTGCCGCCGCAATTATTATGGTCATTATTCGCTATTTCTATCAAGATTATATCGACAGTCATTTTTACCAGCAAGAAAGCCAGCATATAGAAAAGTAACCTACTAAAAATATCAAGTAAAATAAAAGGTAGCGTTTAAGTCATGATGCAGAAAATTATTGTTATTACCGGCTGCTCAAAAAAGGAGGGGGTTGGCTATAACCTAGCCTTAGAGCTTCTCAAACAAGGCCACAAAGTCATTGCGACTGTTCGCAATGTAGAAACCAGTGAATTACAACAAAGCCACCTCCCTAGAAATGGCAACAACCTGGATCTAAGGCAGCTAGATTTATGTGATGACACTTCGACTCAAACATTTATTAGCAATGTCCTAGCAGACTATAGCTACATCGATGTTCTTGTGAATAATGCGGCTAATGTTGTTATAGGCCCTGTTGAAAGTGCGAGTCAAGAAGATATCAACACCACCTTTCAAACAAAAGTGTTTGGCCCACTCGCATTAATAAAAGGGTTCGTTCCTGCCATGCGAGAGCGTCGTTCAGGTACTATCACAACCACAGGTAGCGTCTTTTGTACAATGCCTTTCATCATGCCAGGAATAGCAGTTTACCTCAGCGCACTGCAAGCACTTGAGCGCATACAAGAGTCACTGGCAATTGAGCTTGCTCCTTGGGGTATTAATGTCTTTAATTTTCACCCAGGCCCCATTCAAACAACGCTGTCTTGCTTTGATGGCTCACGCAAAGAAATCACCGAACAATTCTACAAAAACTTTACGAGCCATGCTTATCAATGGTTCGACGACAATACCGTCTGGCAATCTGCAGCTGACGTTGCGAAAATTTTTTCCGAAGCGATTTTAAGCAAAAGTCCAGATTTTCATACCTATAGCAATGAGTTTGGCCGCCAGTTTGCCGCAAAAAATCAGTCAGATTTAAGTGCAAACAGCTACCGTGACCAGTTTATTAACTACCTAACATCATTAGATTATACTTCCGATGATTGGAAGATATAAAAGTACACACCTTTTAATATCAATTATCACTCCTTTAAGCTCAAACCATACTGATAAAAGTCACGCTTACTTTTGCCCGTAATCTCAGCGGCCAACTGCGCTGCTGTTTTTACTTTTACTTGCTCTAGCAATAACTTCATAATACGTTCATCTTCAGTGCTTAAGGCCTGTTCAGCCTTTTTCTCAGCACCTGAAACCAAAACAACAAACTCGCCACGTTGCTGATTGCTATCATTCTCTAACCATTTAACTAGCTCTGTCAGAGGGGCTTTTTTAACTGTTTCATATTGCTTAGTCAACTCACGCGCAATACAGGCCTCGCGATTACCCCCCAACACCACGGCCATTTGGGCAATACAATCATAAATACGGTGGGGAGCCTCATAAAAAATCAAAGTCGCAGTATCATCAACTAAGCTTTGCAAACGCTGCCCTCGCCCAGATGACTTCGCCGGCAAAAATCCAACAAAGCGAAATTCATCAGAGGCGAGGCCAGAAACAGACAACGCCGCAATCAATGCGCTCACCCCAGGGATCGGCACAACTTTAATAGCTTTCTCATGCGCTAGGCGAACAAAATGATAGCCTGGGTCACTGACTAAAGGCGTCCCTGCATCTGAGATTAAAGCAATGCTGTCGCCCTGCTCAATACGCTCTAATAATGCCAAAGACTTCTCGCGCTCATTATGCTCATGCAAAGTGAGCGTCGGAGTTTGAATATTAAAATGCTGCATCAGGCGCTTACTATGGCGAGTATCTTCAGCGGCAATCACGCTCACTTCTTTTAATATTTCGATCGCCCGAGGTGTTAAATCTCCCAAATGACCGATGGGAGTTGCAACTATATATAAACAGGCTGGCATTAATAATCTCTCTTTATTTCTAAAAAACAATAACCGTTTTACTAAATTATTTAACGTTTAAAGGCATCGATCAGCCAATGTAATATCGCCATGCTGACATGGCCTCCCAAGTAAAACCAAACAATCGTCCCACACCATTCATGAACTTCTTTTAAGGGATGAATCTGCCCAATCGTAAATATATGACTTAAAGATAACAACCACCATATCGTACCAGTCGATGCCGTTGCAATCACCAACAGCAAACCCAAACCATGAATCAAGCCTGATAAGCCGCCCGTACTATGCGAAGCTGGTAAGATACCTTTCAGTAACGCTTTGCATTGCCGCCAGATCGTTTGCCAACCCACTCTAGACCAAGGAAATAAATGTGGGCCGCGCTTTAAAATAACGAAGGCCCAGACCACATAACAAATCAACAGTATTAAAGTTAGTATCCCCATATATTCATGCGTTTGATAGCCCCAAGCCTCAAAGGCACTCACGTGACGACCTGGCTTTGGCCGATGCATAAAAGTGCTAGTAATCAGCTGTCCTATAATGCAAAAGGCAAACAGTGAATGGAGAACTAACGTTATCGGCTGCCAACCGTTTTTAGTCGTGTTAAAATCAGTCATAGTCACACTTCATTATTAAATTATTTAATCTAAGTTTACTTAAAAATCAGACAGTTTTACTCGCATTTCAAATCGCTTTCATTCATAGTCATAGTAATGGAGTTAGAATATTAGGAAGATAATCATGCCAAACCCATTTACTCAACATTTAACCGATGTCAATGAAAGCTATTTTTCACATATGCGTTTCGCACTGCGACAATGTAGTCGATTATTTGTTGCCGCTTGCTGCTTAATTATTCATGCATTTTTACCCTTTATTCTTGTTCATACTGCTAGCAATCTCATCGATAAAATTTATAAGGACCTCGAGGCAAAGCGTAACTGCAAATCAGCATCTAAACTCGTTTAGCAAACCTGTAATTTTGGCAAAGCAGAATAAAAAGATCGTTATCATCACGATCTTTCTTGACTCACTTGCTGCTCTATCTTAGCGTTATGAAAGTTCAGATAAACGCTGTAAAATAATATCTAGCTTATTTTCTACACGCTCCAAGCGCTCCTCTAGGCTTATGCTTGAAACCACGACTCCCTGGGTATTATTAGGACCCATCGCTGGGCGAGCTTGCGGGTGACTCACATTTTCCGATAACTGATCCATCGCCAAGTTCGCAAGTTCATCACAACGCTCATTATACGGATGACCACTATGGCCTTTCACCCAATGCCACTCAATATTAAGGTTTTCATTGAGCTGGTCCAGCTGCTGCCACAAGTCTTTATTCAGGACATCTTTTTTTTGAGAAGTCTTCCAACCATTTTTCTTCCAATTATGTACCCACTGGTTGATCCCTTGTTTAACATAATTGGAATCGGTGGTTAATCGCGCTTGAGTACCAGAAGGTAGCGCCTCTAAGGCTTTAATCGCTGCGGTCAATTCCATGCGATTATTGGTCGTATGGTCTTCAAAGCCACTTAACTCTGTTTCACTTTGATTATTAACAATCACAGCGCCCCAACCGCCTGGCCCTGGGTTTCCTCGACAGCCTCCATCCGTATAAATATCTATCATCAGCTTTGATCTTCCTTCTTTTGAATTTCTTCATGACCATTGACCAGATCAAACCACTCCTCGGCATAAGTCGGTGTCGCCAGCAGCTCATCAATATACTTAAAACGCTCATCTTCGACCAACATGCCATCATCATTTAGCCAGGCGAGCCACACACCATTGATACCATACTGCTTAACTAAGGCTTCGGCCTCAGCATTGCTTAACTCACGCTCAGCAGACAATGTTGCAATATCGGTGATACCGCAGATAAAGCGCATCTTATGACGCTCAAAACCATATTTCTTTGATAACTTGTCAATTTGTTGGATCAAGGCCGGATAACTCATGTATTCAAACACCTAAACTTTAATTCATCTTGGCCTCATTATACGCAACCACAGTGAGGATCATAGTCTCCAAGTCTATTCAATAAAAAAAGGTGCTATCAAAGCACCCTTTAGTGTCATACAATCAATAGGCAAAAAAGCTCATTCATGCAAGCGTATACAAGCAGCCTGGCTTCTTCGAGCTGCTTGTAGCTCTGGCACATTGTCACCACAGGCATCGACGGCACGTGGGCAACGCGTTCTAAATACACAACCACTCGGTGGTGAAATCGGTGATGGTAAATCCCCTTGTAATAGCTCTAGTTTTTTCGTGCGTTCTTTTTCAGGGTCCGGCACTGGCACCGCTGACATTAACGCTTGGGTATACGGATGCTCAGGGCTATCAAATAAATCATCCTTATCAGCAATTTCCATAATATGACCTAGGTACATTACTAATACTCGGTCACTAATATGCTTGACGATACTTAAATCATGAGCAATAAAAATCAATGATAAGTCTAATTTCTTCTGCAAATCACGCAGCAAATTAACAATTTGCGCCTGAATAGAAACATCCAAAGCACTCACCGGTTCATCACAAACGATCATTTTTGGCTTTAAAATGAGTGCACGTGCAATACCAATACGCTGACATTGCCCTCCTGAAAACTCATGCGGATAACGATTCACTTGATTTGGCAATAAGCCAACAAGCTTCATCATCGCTTTAACTTCTGCCATGACTTCTGCTTTTTTCTTCTCAGGATAAAAGGCGTTTAATGGCTCAGCAATAATCTCTCCCACAGTCATTCTAGGATTTAATGAGGCTAATGGGTCTTGAAAAATTACTTGTAACTGACGGCGTTTTTCACGCATGCTTTTTTTATCGAGTTCACGTAGATCTTCACCCAACCAGAGTACTCTGCCATTTTGAGAAGGTAATAAACCTAGAATAGCTCTCGCCAGCGTTGATTTCCCACATCCCGATTCGCCTACTACACCAAGAGTCTCACCGGCATAAAGCTCAAAATTAACACCATCAACAGCTTTTAAGGTTTTTGAAGGCTGCCAGGGCCAGGTTTTTCCTTGGTTCACTTTAAAATGGACTTTTAAATCTTCAATTTTTAATATCGGTGCAGCACTCATTATGCAACCTCCTCAATACGGTGACAGGCACCTTCTCTTTGGTCAAACCGACGCAAAGAAGGTGCTTTCTCAGTACAGACACTACTCGCCACAGGACAACGATCTTGAAATGGGCAACCTTTGGGTAAGTGCAGCAAATTAGGTGGATTGCCTGGAATTGTCGCTAATTCTTCATCCACTTGATCCAAGCGTGGCAAGGCTTTTAATAAGCCCTGTGTATAAGGGTGCAATGGTTTTGCAAAAATATCATCGACACTGGCATGCTCCATCGTTTGCCCGGCATACATCACCATCACATCATCACAACTGCCTGCGACCACGCCTAAGTCATGGGTAATCATAATAATCGACGTGTTAAAGTCTTTTTGCAGCTCGCGCAATAAATCTAGAATCTGCGCTTGAACCGTCACATCTAAAGCGGTTGTCGGTTCATCGGCAATCAATAATTCTGGACGACATAATAACGCCATGGCAATCATCACTCGCTGGCGCATTCCCCCAGAAAACTCATGCGGATACATCCTCACCCGCTTTGCAGCTTCAGGAATTTTTACCGCATCCAGCATTCTTATTGCCTCTTGCTTCGCTTCGGCTTTAGTCATCCCTTTGTGTAAAGTTAAAACCTCAGACATCTGCTTAGCAACCGTTAAGTAAGGGTTTAATGACGTCATTGGATCTTGAAAAATCATCGAAATATGACGACCACGCACCCGATTTAACTCTGAAAGTGGCATACCGATAAGCTCTTCACCTTTAAATTTAATCGACCCTGTCGTCTGACCATTTTTTGCCAATAGTCCCATTAAAGCGAGTACAGTCTGGCTTTTACCAGAACCTGACTCGCCGACAATCCCTAAGGTCTTTCCCTTCTCTAAAGAAAAGTTGACATTATTGACTGCACCGACAAAGCCTTCGGGTGTTTTAAATTTGACTTGTAGATTTTCAACCGTTAATAAACTCATGATCGACTCCTAATGCCCTTTGGGATCGAGCGCATCGCGTAAGCCATCGCCGATAAAATTAAAACAGTATAAAATCAACGCTAATGCCGCACCGGGGAAAACAATGGTCCACCAAGCGACCGTCATATTTTGCGCACCACTATTCACTAATACCCCCAAACTTGTCATCGGCGCCTGCACCCCCAAACCTAAGAAGCTCAAAAAAGCAGCAGTCAAAATAACCGTTGGCACCGTAAGTGTCGCATAAACGACAACTACACCTAATAAGTTAGGGACAATATGGCGGATAATAATCCTAAACCGACTCACGCCAGAGGCATGGGCCGCCTCGATGAACTCTTTACTTTTTAAACTTAATGTTTGACCACGCACGATCCTTGCCATATCAAGCCAAGAAATCGCTCCAATCGCCACGAACATCAAAATAAAATTACGGCCAAAAAAAGTCATCAATAAAATAACAAAAAACAAAAAGGGCAAGGAATAAAGCACATCAACCACGCGCATCATTAACCCATCGACTTTCCCACCTATAAAACCAGCGGTTGCACCATATAAAATACCAATCACGATACTGACAATCGTTGCGATAAAACCAACATATAAAGTAATTCTTCCGCCTTCCATCGTCCGCACAAACAAATCTCTGCCAAGCTCATCGGTGCCAAAAATGTGATGGACATTAGGGGCACTAAATATCGCACTCCAATCTGTTTGTTCTATGGTATACGAACTAAACCAAGGCCCAGCAATAATAGCAAGTATCATTATTACTAAGACAATTAAACTAACTACAGCTCCTTTATTTTTAAAAAAACGCCGCATCGCATCCGCCCAAAGGCTACGCCCTTTCACATCCTTTTCAACGGCCATTTCCAGTGATTTCACTAAGCTGCCCACGGGCTTCCCTAAACTCTCTTGTTTTTTCATTGCAATTGCCATGATATTCAACCTAATTAATATCTGATTTTAGGGTCTAAAAGTGCATATAGAATATCAACTAAAAAATTAAATAAAATAATCATTGCACCAAATAAAATAGTTAATCCAAGCACTGTTGTGTAGTCACGATTCGTTGCCGCCTGAACAAGCAAAGTACCGATACCTGGCAAACCAAAAAATTTGCTCAACAACAACGGACCCTGTAATCACCGCAGCCATTGCTGGCCCCAAATAAGAAATAACAGGCATTAATGCGGGTTTTAAAGCATGGCGGGTCACGATAGTAAATCCAGATAGACCTTTGCTTTTTGCAGTACGAATAAAGTTACTACTTAAAACTTCAATCATACTTCCACGCATAATCCTAGCAATAATAGCTAACTGCGGAATAGCTAAGGCAATTACTGGTAATAACAGGTGAGAAAAGCTCCCTCCTCCCCAAGTTCCTGCAGGCAGCCACTTTAAGCCAATAGCAAAAACTAATACCATAATCGGCGCAACAACAAAGTTAGGAATCGAAATACCAAACATAGAAAACGACATAACTAAATAATCAACCCAGGAATTTTGCCGAAGTGCAGCAATACTCCCTAATAAAA
>NZ_MDTU01000001.1:2390174-2392372 GCF_001720395.1 Piscirickettsia litoralis | reverse complement strand
AATAACACTGCCCAAAACATCGCCCAAAGACCCAACTTTAAAGAAACAGGAAAAACCTTTGGCAACGAGCTGATTTACCGTCCAATCACGATACTTAAAAGAAGGCCCCAGATCCCCATGTGTTAAATTATTAAGATAAAGAAAATATTGCTTATAAACCGGCTCATTTAAATGATAGGCTTTTAATAAATTTTCTTTGACTTGCGGTGGTAATGCTCGCTCACCATCAAACGGGCCGCCGGGAGCTAAGCGCATCATGAAAAAAACAAACAGTCACTAATATTAATAGTGTTGGAATAGCACCACAAATACGCTTAATTATATATGAAAACATAATTTTATACCCTATAAAATAAGATTCAAAAAAGCCAGGATAACCTGGCTTTATATTGGTTAAGCGGATTGTTTGTCTATCGAAAGGTCAGCGGTGTGAATGTGATCAAGCACATTTTTACCAGTATAGCCTTTCACATCAGATTTAATCATATGCAATGCTGCATATTGATACAATGGGATGATTGGATAATCAGCCATTGCTGTTTTCTCAGCTTCAGTATTTAGCATCAAACGATCTTTATCAGTATCACTCATTGCAGCTTTTGTCATGTAGTTATTCACTTTCTTATTGCAATAATGTGAATTATTTTGTGGGTTACCACATTGGTATAGATCTAAAAAAGTTGTTGCATAGTTGTAATCACCAATCCAACCATCACGTGCAACATCATAATCACCTTTTTGACGTGTTGCTAAAAAGACTTTCCATTCTTGGTTTTCGATTTTCACATCAATCGCACTACCAAACACTTGCTGCCACATCGACATCACAGCCAAGGCAATTTTCTTATGATCTTCGAGTGTGTTGTAAGAAATCGTGAATTTTAATGGATGATCGGCAGAATAACCTGCTTCTTTAAATAATTCTTTCGCTGCTGAGACTTGTTTGGCGCGTGGCCACGTTGCCCATTGATACTGAGTAAATTTAATGCCATTTGTCCCCTCTGGAACATAAGTATACGCTGGAATTTGCCCTTGCCCTAAAACGTATTTAGTTAAAGCCGTGCGATCTACCGCCATTGTTAAGGCTTTACGCAACTTTAAATTACCTTTAAACGGCACTCTTTGCATATTAAAATCATAATAATACAACCCTAAATAAGGAGCTGTATGAACTTGCTTGCCATATTTCGCTTTTAGCGCTCTGTATTGATTACTTGGAATCGTTGCTGTCCATTGCATTTGACCACCTTCGTACATTTTGACTGCAGTTGTCGCCTCAACAATAGGCAAATATTCAACTTTATCAATCTGAACATTTTTGGCATTCCAGTAATATGGGTTTTTCTTAAGATTAATATGACCATTGACCACCCAACTGGTTAACTCATAGGCACCGTTTGAAACTAAATGCCCTGGCTTAGTGAAGCCATTGCCCCATTTTTCTATCGACGGTTTATAAGCAGGCGCAGCCGTAGGTTGGCTCAATACCGCCAGAAAATAAGGCGTTGGTGTATTAAGTGTTATTTCTAATGTATGGTTATCAAGTGCCTTAACACCCAACTCTTTTAAAGGTAATTTATTCTCATTAATTTTTTTGCATTTTTAATGGGGTAAAGAAGATAGGCATATGTTGAAGCGGTTTTTGGATCCTCGGCACGCTGCATGCCGTAAACAAAGTCTTGTGCAGTGACCGGCTTGCCATTGGACCATTTCGCATCTTCACGCAACTTAAATGTATAGACTAAATGATCTTTGCTAACCGTCCAGCTTTTTGCAGCACCTGGCAAAATATCTCCATTTGGTCCTTCTACTGTCAACCCTTCAAACAAGTCAAGGTCAATCGTTGATCCAGGCACCCCTTCAACCTTTTGAGGATCGATAGAACCTGGTTCTGCCCCATTGCCTTTCACCAATACGGTTTCTGCCGCATTAGCACTGGAAGCTACAGAAAATAACGAGAGGGGCAACAGACTTGCTGCCAGTAAAGAACATACAACTTTTCTTTTCATAATTTGAGCACACCCTTGTAATTAGATCATTCACCATACAAAATCTTTGTAGGCTACTTAAGCCACATTTAAGCGACATTCATCCATTCAATCATCTTTGAGAAAAAAATTCAATAAAAACTTTGCTCAATAAAATTGCTATTAAAAATAAGCATTATATAGCAAGAAACCTTGCGTTCTTCTTCTAAG
>NZ_MDTU01000001.1:2367448-2389522 GCF_001720395.1 Piscirickettsia litoralis | reverse complement strand
AAAATCTTAAAAATAATTAAGATCAGCTTAAGAAAACTATTTACTTTATTCATTTAATGATGCTAATGTAATCAAACTGTATTTTTAAAATACAGAAATAATGTAATTTTTACCGAGGTTTTATAACTATTAACTCTGTATAGATAACCTTTAGAGAGGGTGTGCTCAATCATGAAAAAATTATGTAGTACTGCTGTACTGCTAGCGGCTGCAGCTGTGCCTGTTGTTAGCTTCGCAGCATCAAGTTCTGAACAACAAATCAAACAACTTCAATTAGATATGAAGCAATTGCAACAGCAAGTTGCTCAACTGCAAGGGGCGGGTACGAGTAGCGGTGGGCTGGTTCACGTCGGCCCACTCTATAAAGATGGTCCAATGGTTTCTCAAATTGGGGCTATCGGCCAAGAGCAAAATATTCTCGTCACTCGCCAAAAAATGTCCAAAATGGGCCAACAATTACCGCTTCTATCTATAGGTGGCTTATTAGAGTCTGATATTGGTTATGGCCGTAACACTAATCTCGATGGCAATTACTTTGACGACCAACGCACTAGCGATGCCGAACTAACTGCTGCTCGTATCCATATCATGGCCAACATCAATGATTGGACCACCGGCTTTATCTACTATGACTTTTTAGCTAGTAATCTTCGTACTGGTAAAGTAACATTCGGTAATCTTAACGAAACACCATTCTATGCCTCTATTGGTAAGTCTTATACTTACTTCGGCAACTGGACAGGTCCAAATATCATTTCCACTGACGTGGCTTCAGCTCTTTTCGAAAGCCGTAGCGATAATGCAATGCTTGGCTACACCAAAGGTGGTTTTAATGCTCAACTTGGTATGACTTCACCCACAACCACAGTGTATACCGATACAAGTTCAACACATACAAATCATGCAAGTTTAGTTACACAAGCACGGTATACGTTCGACTTAGGCAATAAAAATAGCGCTTATTTTGGTGCCGGCTACATGTCAGATATTAACGGTACAGAAGTATCTGCTTTAAGCCAAGCGCAGCCTGCTGATGGTCATTCACGTCTGCCTGTTGCTGATGTTCATGCAGGTGCAACTTTTGGGCCTGTCAGCATTAATGCTGAATATGCAACTACGTTAGTCAAAGTGCAGAACTACGATGATAACCTGGCAACTGGCACAACAACAAACTCAGATAAAGTATCTGCATTTGAAATAGATGCCTCTTATAACTTTAAAATTAAAAGTTATGCAAGCTATGTTGCCTTTGGCTATAGCCAAAGCCAAAACGCTGCCAACTTGAAAACATACTACACAGCAAATACCGGGTCACACCAGGCTGGAGACCCTCTCAACAGTGGGTCAACAATCGCCAAACGCATATACAGCTTAGACACAGGAATTTCCTTGGATAACCGTACCGATCTAGGCGTCGAAGTTGCTCGAATGGAGTCCTATGATAACACTGGCGTTAGCCCACGCTCTTACCTCGTTGGTTTTGATATGACAGTTCACTTCTAAACCAAACTTCGAGTCTTCATCAAAGTTATGGCAGCCTCGGCTGCCATTTTTTATTTCAGGAGGAAATAATGAATATTTATATCCGTGGTTATGAAAGCAAAGATGCAATAGATTTACATAAAATACTTAGCCAAGAATCGGTTTATAGTAATACCTTACAATTACCTGCGCCTGCGCTCGAAAAGGTAAAAGAAAAATGGCAAAAACGCATGGAAGATAATAATCAATATTCTTTTATGGCGGTTGATAAAAAAACAGAGCAAGTCGTTGGTGAAGTATCTATCTTTATTCCAAACAACCCACGCCGCAGTCATACTGCAAGCTTTGGCATGGTGGTTGATGAAAACTATCGCGGCCAAGGGATCGGCTCTTTATTAGTCAACCATATTATTAATTTTTGTTTTAATTGGCTTGGAAAAATACGTATAGAGCTGGATGTTTACAAACATAACCAGGCGGCAATTGCACTTTATGAAAGGCACGGTTTTAGATTAGAAGGTCACTGCAAAAACTATGCTTTTTACCAAGGGAAATATATCGATAGTTACTTTATGACAAAATTAAAGGATTAGGATTAAATTATGTTTAAAATTCGAGAATATTGCGATGATGATCTAAATCATTTACAAAAGGTTTTATCACAACCATCTAATTACCAACAAACCTTTCAGCTACCCGCTCCATCTTCAATAAAGCTTAAACAACAAGTGAGTGCTTTTTTGGCAAGAGAGAATCATTTTATTTTTATGCTTGAACATATTGACCACAAAAAAGTCATTGGCCGCGCCAATCTTTACTGCCTAGAACCCCCTCGGCATCATTCTGCTCGCTTTGGCTTTAATATCGACGAGGATTATCAAAACATCGGGGCCGGCAATGCTTTACTTGAAGAATTAATTAATTTTTCACAAAATAAATTAAACCTTAAAAAATTAGTGCTCACTGTTTATACCGATAATAACAAGGCGATTAATTTATATAAAAAATTTAATTTTAGAGAAGATGGTTTAATCCGAAAATTTGCCTTTCGCGATGGCAAATATGTCGACGCCTATCACATGAGTCTTGAATTAAACTAGAAGATATTTCAGTGAAACATGTAGAAAGGTTCTGGTAATTTCTACTTAAAAGATGGTAGCGGGAGCTGGATTTGAACCAACGACCTTCGGGTTATGAGCCCGACGAGCTACCAGACTGCTCCATCCCGCAAAAGATTGAGGCTCATTATACTGAGCTTAACGGGGAAAGCAAGACTTATTTTAAAAAATCGGTAAAATACTTTTTCTAGGCATTTTACCGACCCTTTCAATCAGCGAGGGCTATTATTCCACGCTATCGCCTTTTGCCGCATCAAGCATGGTTTGCAATTCACCACTTTCATGTAACTCGACTACGATATCGCTACCGCCGACTAACTCACCATTGATGAATAGCTGTGGGAATGTCGGCCAACTAGACACCTGAGGCAAGGTCGCACGAATCTTAGGATTCGCCAAAATATCAACATAACCAAACTTGACGCCACACGCCATTAACGCTTGTACCGCTTGAGCAGAAAAGCCGCATTGTGGCTGCTGTGGCGAGCCTTTCATGTATAACAAAACGGCAGTATCGGCAATTTGGCCTTTGATCATTTCAACTGTATTTTCCATCACTCATTCACTCAAAATCAAAAATAAAGACCCATTATACACAAGATCCCAGCTCTAGAGCGAGTCTTAGATCATGATTTACGACCACCCCTTTGCACTCTCGCTGATTTACATTTAAGATGAGTCTTAAATTTATCTTAGATTTTTACCATAAAAGGCTAAACTATGAGTGTTCATATTGAAGCAAGCAGCGGCCAAATCGCTGAAAATATCCTGCTGCCAGGAGATCCATTACGTGCAGAACTCATCGCCAATGAGTTTTTGGAAGATGCTGAATGTTATAACAAAATTCGCGGAATGCTCGGCTTTACCGGCACCTATAAAGGCAAGCGTGTTTCCGTCCAAGGCACCGGTATGGGCATGCCCTCGATGAGCATCTATGCCAAAGAATTGCTTGATGACTACAAGGTGAAAAAGCTCGTTCGCGTCGGTACCGCAGGAGCCATGCAAGCAGATATTAAGATTGGTGAGCTTATTCTCGCGCAAGGGGCGTGCACAGACTCGAATATCAACAGACTCACCTTTAGCTCGATTGATTATGCCCCGATCGCAAGCTTTGACTTACTCAGTCGTGCCCACCAAGCCGCACAAGCGAACCAGAAACAAAGTCATATTGGTAATATCCTAACCTCTGATCGCTTCTATGTTGAAGATCAAAAGCTCTATGATACATTGAAAGATCATGGCATCCTTGCCGTCGATATGGAAACCGCTGCGCTTTATACCTTAGCCGCACGCTATCAGGCACAAGCGCTTGCGATTATGACCATTAGCGACCAACTCATCACCGGTGAGCGCGCTTCTGCTCAAGAACGCCAACACCAATTTTTAGACATGGTTGAAACCGCACTTAACTGCCTTGGGTAATCACTTCTAGGCTGATTGCACGCTGAAAACCTCGGGGCAGCTTACTGCCTCGACGGCTACGCTCGCCAATATAAGCCAGCCAATCTTTCGGCCCTAAGCTTAACTTACGCTTCTCAGTTTTGACCACAAGCTCAGCACCCACAGCTAAAGCACAAACGGCGAGCAATTGCTCATCCGCATTAAGTTGCAACAGTTTATTGCCTTTGCCCTTATTCATTTTGGCAATATTTTCAGCGGCTAGAATTAATAAACGCCCTTCGCTGCTTAATAAAGCGACATGATCAGACAAACTTGTTAATTTTTCCGGCATCAACATGCTAGCACCGGGTGATAAATTCAAGAAAGTCTTACCTGCCTTATTTTTACTATACAATGATGCGCATGTAGTAATAAAGCCATAACCAACACTCGTGGTAAAGATAAGGTGTTCATCCGCTTTACCCATCACCATATGCTGCATGCTCGCACCTGTAGGTAACTTAAACCAGCGACTGAGCGGCTCCCCATAACCTCGTGCCGAAGGCAAGAGGTGAGCTGACATCGAATAACTACGACCACTACTATCGATAAAGGCGATTTGCTGATTGCTCGTCCCTTGCGCTGCCGTTAAATAGCGATCACCTGATTTATAACTGAGGTTTTGCCCTTCCACTTGATGGCCTTTGGCACTACGTACCCACCCTTTTAATGATAAGACCGCTGTGACTGGCTCAGAAGGAACCAAGTCAGCTTCTTGCAGAACTTTAGCTTCACCACGAGCGACAATCGGGCTGCGGCGCTCATCACCATGCTCTTTCATCGCTTGCTGTAATTCTTTACGCACCAGTGTTTTTAACCGGCGCTCAGACGCTAGAATTTTCTCAAGCTTTTCTTTCTCGGCTTCAAGTTCGGCCTGCTCTTTTAGTAATTTCTCTTCTTCAAGCTTGGCTAGTTGCCGAAGTTTAATATCCAATAAGGCATTTACTTGAATTTCGCTTAATTCGAAGCGTTCCATTAAAACAGCTTTAGGGTCGTCCTCAAAACGGATGATTTCTATCACTTCATCCAGAAAAGAAAAAACAATCAATAAACCTTCGAGGATATGCAAACGCTCATCGACTTTACCCAAGCGATGCTGCAAGCGACGACGGACGACATCTTGACGAAACTCCAGCCATTCTTGCAATAATTCGAGCAAATTAAACACCCGCGGCAAGCCATTTAAACCCACCACGTTTAAATTAACGCGATAATTCCGCTCTAAATCGGTCGATGCAAATAAATGCAGCATTAAATCATCACGGTTCACCCGCTTAGAGCTTGGTGTAATCACCAGGCGCGTCGGGTTTTCATGGTCTGATTCATCACGTAAATCAGCCACCATCGGTAATTTTTTCGCCCGCATCTGTGTGGCAATTTGCTCTAAAATTTTCTCACCGGAGACTTGGTAAGGCAAAGCAGTGATGACAATATCACTGCCCTCAATTTCATAAATCGCCCGTTGCTTAATCGACCCAGTCCCTTTTTTATAAATCTGCTGAATATCTTCAACAGGGGTAATAATTTCAGCATCAGTCGGATAGTCTGGACCTTGAATAAGCTCACTAATATCTTCAAGCGTTGCATTGGGGTGCTCTAGAAGATGTACACAAGCATTAACCACCTCTTGCATATTATGTGGTGGAACATCTGTTGACATACCGACGGCAATTCCTGTCACGCCATTGAGTAATAAATTCGGTAAGCGTGCCGGTAATAAGGCCGGTTCACGCAAAGAACCATCAAAGTTAGGCACCCAATTCACTGTCCCCTGGGCAACTTCTGCAAGTAAATTATTCGCATATTTAGATAAACGTGATTCGGTATAACGCATAGCGGCAAACGATTTTGGATCATCGCACGAGCCCCAATTGCCTTGGCCATCGATCATCGGATAACGGTAAGAAAAAGGCTGGGCCATGAGTACCATCGCTTCATAACAGGCACTATCACCATGTGGGTGAAACTTACCTAACACATCCCCCACTGTCCGCGCTGATTTTTTCATACTGCGAACTGGCATGCAAACCCAGCTCACTCATCGCATAAATAATACGACGCTGCACCGGCTTTAAGCCATCCCCTATATGCGGCAATGCCCGATCAAGAATGACATACATGGAATAATCTAAATAAGCTTTTTCCGCAAACTCTTGCAAGGCGCAACTTTCAACCTGTTCGTTTATATCCACTGACATTCTTCTTATTCTCTATCTCAATTTTTATTGATATTCGCTGTAAAATTTAGCCTTATTGTAGTCAGATGTCCAAACCTCAGCAAGCTTGCATGAAAACTCTCTAATAATGCCAAGCAGCTGCCGCCTCTTTGACAAGCTCAGGCCCCTTATAGACCAAACCTGAATAAAGCTGAATTAATGAAGCTCCAGCCTCTTTCTTCGCAAGCGCCCCTTCTGCATCCATAATACCACCCACACCAATCAGCGGCACTTTCCCTTTTGTTATATGATGAAAACGTTTTAAAACCTCAGTGGACCGTGATAATAACGGCGCACCACTGACCCCACCGGCTTCTTTTGCCAAGGGAGAGCCGATGATTTCATCGCGGCTGACCGTTGTATTTGAAATAATCACCCCATCAAATTGAAACTCACAAACGAGCTCGGCAATTTCTAATAAAGCCTGATCATCCATATCAGAATCTAATTTTAATACCACAGGGGCCAGACGTTTATATTTAGCAGCTAGAACAGCCTGCTCATCTTTAATGCGTTCAAGTAGTTCGGCTAAAAACTCTCGATCTTGTAATTTGCGCAATTCCGGCGTGTTCGGCGATGAAATATTCACCGTAATATAACTTGCATAAGGATAGACTTTGCGCATACAAAAACAATAATCTTCATGCGCTTTTTCTAAGGGCGTGTCTTTATTTTTGCCAATATTAATCCCTAAAATCCCATTATATTTAGCCTGTTTAACTTGGTTAACTAGGTAATCGACCCCTTTATTATTAAAACCCATGCGATTAATCACCGCTTGATATTCTTTGACGCGAAATAATCTTGGCTTTGGATTACCGATTTGCGCCTTTGGTGTCACTGTCCCGACTTCTAAAAAACCAAAGCCCATCTTTGCCAACGCATCAATATATTCGGCATTTTTGTCTAAGCCTGCGGCCAAACCCACTGGATTTGGAAAGTCTAAACCCATCACTCGATAAGGCTGCTGACGTATTTTAACATCGGCAAATAAGCCTAAATTATTTAACCATTTTGCTGATGACAATGATAAATGATGAGCTGTCTCAGCAGGCAAGGAAAAAAGTAAAGGGCGAAGAAGTGAATAAATTGACACATGTACTCCTTATTGTTATTGCTATATTTATAAATCAATTATTATTAAAGTTATAAATCACATAAAAAAAGGAGCATATGCTCCTTATTATAATACAAATTATTATTTAGGATAATCGGCATCGTTAACAGCCGATGATTCTTTAAGCTCATCGAGTAATTTTTTTCATACGTTGATCAAACTTATGCATAAATACAGTGCCTGAACCTTCCATCGGTTCACCTACTTCAAGTGCTAGATTTGCCGCGGGTGCATGCAACATCCGAATAATAACGGCTGACAGTAATAAAACCACCAAGACAATAACCGCAATTGCAATCCACATAACAAGAAACCTTTTTCAATACTTACTTTAAATAATCATCAAATGACGAGGTTAACGGATAACGGCGCTCACGCGTAAAGGCACGTTGTGAAATCCGTGGCCCAGGCGCTGATTGACGGCGTTTATACTCATTTTGACCAATCAAACGCAAGATACGTTGCACATCTGCCTTAGCAAATCCAGCATCAATAATCTCAGTCGCACTTTGATCATAATCAACATAACGCTCAATAATTTCATCTAAGACTTCATACGGCGGCAAACTGTCTTCATCTTTTTGATCCGGTGCTAACTCAGCTGAAGGTGGGCGCGTAATGACACGCTCAGGGATCACTTTCGCAATGGTATTGCGATAATAAGCAAGTTTAAAGACACGCGTTTTCGGCACATCTTTCAAAGCATTGTACCCCCCACACATATCGCCATATAAAGTGGCATAACCGACGGCCATCTCACTTTTATTGCCTGTGGTTAATAGCATTTTCCCCGTCGCATTGGAGATTGCCATCAGCAACACCGCCCGACTACGCGCTTGCAAGTTCTCATCAGTCACCCCGAACGGACGATTCTCACCTAAAGCGGGGACCAGTGCATTTTGTAGTGCTTTATAACTCTCAGTAATCGGCAACACATGATATTTAACTCCTAAAATATCCGCTTGGGCTTTGGCATCATCCAAACTCATCTGACTAGTAAATTCAGACGGCAGCATCACCGCTTCGACAGCCTCCGCTCCCAAAGCATCAACAGCAATCACAAGAGTCAAGGCCGAATCAATGCCGCCTGACAATCCTAATACAACGCCTTTAAATTTATTTTTACGCACATAGTCACGTAGCCCCAAAGTGAGCGCTTGATAAATTTCAGCCTCTTCGGATAACTCGGCAGGCAGTTCTTCAGCATAAGGTGTATATAACCCATGATCACCCAGGCGCAGCTCAGCAACAGCGAGATCTTCACGAAAGGCTGCGGCTTGCTGGGTTAAGCGACCGGTCGCATCAACGACAAAAGAACAACCATCAAACACTAAATCGTCCTGCGCACCCGCCCAATGCACATAAAGTAAAGGCATATTACCCTGCTTGGCACGCTCTTTTAAGATATGCACACGTTGCTCTTGCTTTCTCACATGATAAGGTGAGGCATTGATGCTAATCATTAGTTTCGCTTGTTGAGCGGAGGCTTCTGCCATCAGCTCATCAAACCAAACATCTTCACAAATCGCCAAGGCCACCGGAACCCCGGCAATTTCAGTCATGCAATCATGCTGACCCGGCTCGAAATAACGCTTCTCATCAAACACACTGTAATTAGGCAAATAACGCTTGTAATAACGCTTCACTTCTTGGCCTTGGCGGATCTGAATCAGCGCATTATAGATATTGCCATGATCAAACACTGGCGCCCCAACCAAGATATCAAGGTTTAAATCTAAAGAGGCGTCAGCAATTGATTTTAGCGCCGCTTCAACCCGTTCATGCAAGTCCATCCGCAGCAATAGGTCTTCTGCAGGATAACCGGTTAAGGTCATTTCTGGAAAAACAACAGCATCTGCTTGATCTTCAATATCTTGAGCGATTTGAATAACACGCGCTGCTTTTTCTTCAATAGCTCCCACGTGCAACGACAATTGAGCCATCGCAATACGTAATGTCTGCATGAATTTCACCTACTGTTTCTCACTTGCATATCTTCAAGGCTTACAGCCTTAATACACTGTTTCTATTGCGTTATATCATCGAACCCGCCAAATTTAGCCACTTTTCAAAGCCGGCTAAACCCTCTACACTAAGCTCAATAGTATATAAGGGTTGACGATGCTTGCAGATTATACCCGAGACTCGCAGAGCACGCCAAATTCATCTACAAAAGGCTTTAGTCTGACCGAGGTTCTAGTCATCCTCGCCCTTTTGAGCCTGCTTATCACCTTAACACTACCCAACCTGTCTGGCTTAAAAGAGCGTGAAAATCATCAATATATCGCCTCACAATTAGAAAAAATCATCAAGCTTGGTCGCGAACACGCACTTTATCAACAAGCAACAGTCACTCTCTGCCCGACAACGAATCAAATTCTCTGTCACAGTAATTGGCAACAGCCTCTCATGCTATTTTTAGATAAGAACCAAGATAACCAGCGCAATATTAACGAAACATTGATCGCAACCCTCAACCCAACGCCCCTCAATCTGACTTGGAATCGAGGCAACCATTTAAGCTTTTATGGTGAAAACGGCTTGGCTGCCAGCAATGGCACCTTAACTTTGTGTAGCGCCAAACTTAACCAACAATTTATTTTGAACCGCCAAGGCCGCCTACGTAAAACTGATCAGCCATGCACACTTATGAGATAAAAATTAAGAATGGTGCACCCATTTGATTAATATGATGTAATTCCAGAAATAATAAAGCCACTCGAATTTTATTAGTAATAACCTACATTGAATTAACATGTCCATTATGTGGTTAAAGTAACATTGTTAAATTTGGAAAAATGCATCAGGCAATCAGTGTTATAAGTGAAAAAATACAGGCTGTGATGAAGAGAGAGAAGTCGACTTAGTATGCGCAAACGATATTGAGCTGGATGAAATGTGGAGCTTTGTTGGTCATAAGAAAAGTCAGCGCTGGCCTTGGCATGCAATTGGTCACTCCACCCGCAAAATTCTTGCCTATCATTTTGGCCGACGTAAAGATGAGGCTTCAACTGCGCTTAAATCAAAGCTTTCATTGTTTAACATTCGCTATTATTATACCGATGATTGAGGTTCTTATCAGCGTATTTTGCCAGAGGACTCTCACTTCATTGGCAAAAAAAATCACTCAGGCTATTGAGCGCAAGCATTTAATCCTAAGAACCCGAATTAAGCTTTTGGCACGCAAAATCATTCTCTTTTCGAAAAGCAAAAAATGCATGGTATAGTGATCAATTTATTCATCAATAAACTCGAGTTTGGCAAGACTATTTGACTAAATCAAACGGATACATTACTAAAAAATTGTTCAAATAACTTTATTAGGCGTCAGCCCCTAAAATTAAATAAATTTAAGTATTTTTCTTTTATTTTTATTTCGCATAAAGTTAAAATACAACTTGTGTTTTACATTAACTCAACCTCTGTACACTTGGTAATGGTATATTTCTATTTTTCTGCTTAATCGAAAAAAAAGTTATATAAAATCAGTGATATTACATTGACAGCACTGATTATTTTAAAAAAAATATTAATATAAACACATGGAATGTGAGCTCGCGTCATGGCAAAAGACCTTCAAGAGCGCAACCACCTCGTGCGCTGGGGAATATTAATTGGTCTAAGCTTCTTCAGTTTAGCCACTATTTTTATTCTTATCATCGACTTTGAAATACTCCGAAACCCCGATATCACCCAAGACCATCATTTTCGCATCGCTCTATTTATTCTTGTTATCTATTTTACTATCTATGCAACTAGCGGTTTTATTCGCTATCTTGCCCGTTATTTAAATAATCGCTATCTAACACGTTTTACCGCACTACCTAAACTTTCCTCATATCAAGAGTCGTTTACACGCAGTTACTTTCCTAATAAACCCTATGAACATATTGTGATCCTGTTGCATGGCTTTACCGCCTCACCACAAGAGTTTCAGTTTTTAATTAAACACCTAGAAGCCAATAATATCCCCTACATCTCACCGAAAATTATCGGTTTTGGTATCAGTTCGACTCATCTTTTAAGCCTCGCCCATCGCCATGATTGGTATCGAGTCGCAATAGAAAAATATGATTTAGCCTCTTCATTAGCGAATAAAGTCAGCATCGTCGGCCACTCTATGGGTGGCATTCTCGCTACCTTTGTCGCTATGCATCGCCCTGTCCATCAACTCATATTAAGCGGCCCCGGGCTGCATTCAGCCCCGAGTGATTTAAAGTATAAGCGTCTCCTCAGCCTCCCTATTATCTCTAGTCTCTATATCAGGATAGTGCCTTACCTACCAAAACCGATTCGCAAAGGCCGCCAAACAACGAGCGATACACTCGATCAAACCCACACGGGCACAATGTTCCAATATTTAGCCATCCCAATTAATTGTGTTAAAGAAGTTTTCTCTGCGCAAGATGATGTAGATATTACTAAAACACAGTCAGATCAACTCACTATTGTCTATGGCAAACATGATCTTACCGTAAATATGAGCGCCTTATTTCAGCAACTCGACCACCACAACACCCCTTATAATAAAATGAGCTTTAATAACTCAGCACATAATGTTTTAGAAGATTATGATAAAGAATATTGCTGCCAATATATTATTAATCTTTTAAAAAATCCGCAAAAGACTAACCCCATTTCTAAGCTAAAAAAACAATCAACAACTCAAGTTCAAGCCGATGCGTGAGTTGATAAATTTCGCTTACCCGGTTATTTTATCGCGTTTCGTTCAAACCTTAGGATTAGTCATTGGCAATTTATTTGTCGCCCAACTTGGTTCAACCGCTCTTGCCGCCAGTGCACTTGCCACTAGCATTTCCATCGCTTTTTTCACTTTTTCCAATGGCTGTTTATTCAGCCTTGGTCCTCAATTTGCAGCGTGTAAAAAAATAATATACTGCTTTCAGAGTTACTACGCCAGGCTTTCGTCTTGGCAATCATTCTCGGCTTATTTGTAATTGTTATTTTCTGTAGCATCTCACCCTTACTCAGATTATCTGGCCAAAACTCTGAGCTAATTACTCTAGTAAAAAATTACTTTTATGCCTTATCATTTGCAATTATTCCTATGCTATTGACCTCTACTTTGCAACAGTATTGGCTCTCAGAGCATCATGAAAAATATATCTTTTTTTACAGCCTAGCACGTCTAGCCATCGGCATTGCCTTTAACTATCTTTTTATTTTTGGATTTTCTACTTGGTCAGGATTTGGCTTTAGCGGCCTGGCCATTGGGGTCAGTGTTTCATCCTGGCTCGGGTTTTTATTGCTATTTTTTATCACCTGCTACAAACGCAGCACTCTCACCAAATATGCTTTCTCTCGTTTTAAAATACAAACCCACTCCTTTGTCTTATTATTAAAAACCAGCCTGCCTATTGGCTTACAAATGTCACTGGAATTGCTCGCCCTGATGGTCGGCACCCTACTCATCGGTCGTTTCGGTCATAGCGCCCTCGCGGCTTGGCAAATTGTTAATCAGTATGTTTTGCTCTTTACCATGATCCCCTTTGGCCTCTCACAAGCAACGTCAATTCTCATCAGTGAAAACAAAAATCAAACTTCTGGTATCACACAAAAGGCAATAATTTTAGTCACTATTTTTGGAATGATTACGGCTTTACTCTATTCTATTTTTCCATTATTTCTTGCGACTCCCTATCTATCAACTCACTCAGCAAATAATTTACAGAACTTATCCTACTATCTCATTCCATTCTTTCAGCTTATGGCAATTTATCAATTATTAGACAGCTCACGCCTTATTTTAATCGGTGCATTGCGTGGCCATCTTGCGACCTTTAGCGTTTTTCTAATCGGCATTGCTTCTTTTTGGCTCATAGCACTACCGATTAGTCAGTGTTTTATTTATTACTTAAAATGGCACGCCTTTAGTATTCCATTAGGGTTTATCATCGGCCTTGCCTTTGCCCTTATCCTCACAATAATCCAATTAAATAAAAAATTAAGGAATTATCATGCAACCAAATCATTTGTGCAAGAATAGCATCACCCTCAACAATGAACAAAGGCAATTTGCCGAGCAAATTTACCAGCCTTTTTTATTGCAATTAAGCCTTGCTGCCAAAAGCCTAACTGTGAGCAAGAATATTTACTTAGGAGGCTCGCTAGCCTTAAAAGAGCCTGCACTTTTTTGCCCACACGGAGAGCTTAAAGGAGTCCATAGCGACTTGGATATTTTCGTTGTGGCCGAATCTATTAACCATTTGGCTGCATTACAGAAACTTCCTGCTCTCGTTGAAAATGTATCTCCAGAACTTGAACGTAGCTTTCATTTTAGTCCACTGATCCCCCCGACTTAAAAAAGTTTACAATATTAGTCTCGAAGATTTATCATTTGGCCTTAGCACACCTATTATTGAAGATATTAAAATTAATCACAAAAGCTACCAATATCCACCTCAATCAAAATCGATGGCACATTATTTTATATCTAAGTTATGTAGTTACTGCCTAGCCTATCGCAATACTTCACATGCTTACTCTAACCTTGAAAACAACCAAGCCATGCGTTCCACAATGGACACCATCAAGCTTGTTTTAACCGGCTTACGCTTGCAGTTTTATGGGATTGTTGAAAACACTCACGGCATTCATTCAATCCCCATACTCGCGAATCAAGGCTATTTCGAACAAATCATGTCAGAAGCCGAAATTATGCGCTGGATTTTTCATCGTGAACAATACAACCCAGCTGCAACACTGCCTGATATTAATATATTGCAATTTATTTTAAATTGCTGGAAAGCACGCTTAACTTTAGATCAAAACATAACACTCGAACAATTAATTGCTGAAATAGCCTCAAGCTATTTTAACGAACAGAATATCTTAGACAAACTCGCTCCAGTACTCTTAACGGGCTGCACCTATCAATTGAGCTTAAACACCGATGATTACTCGCTGTTTAAGCATTATTTTAACCAGTACTGTCAATACGATTCAAACGCCAAGCTAAAACCTCTCACTAGTAATATCCCTATCAATAAAGCAGAACATGAACAGCTTTTAATTAAGCTTTATAACCACTATCTTCAATCAATAACAGACAGCATTATTCCAAAGCAAGCCAAAACAAAAGTAGCAGAAACAACAGAAAATATTTAGGATATCAAGCTATAATCAAAAGCCTATTTATATAGCCTCAAGCTAGGCAACAGCCACACTCGGCCGTCTATTCACAGGTTAACGGTTAGTGTTACAATAAGTCCGACATTAACCAAAGCAGTAGGACAGTTCATGGATTTTAGCCAAGCAGAGCAAGAAATTGCAGAAATCTCAGATCGATTAACAGCAGATCAGTTTGATCTTGTCATCCCCGTCTGCCAACAATCCATAGAGTTGCTCAACCAAGTCTGTGAGGCGATCATTAGCGCTAACCAAGCCAAATACAGTAAACAGCTTTTTTTCAATGATCATGTGACTTTACAACGTATTTTAACCACAGCAATGGAAACGATTTTCAAGTGCCGTTCTATTCAAAACTCTTTTGAATTTAAAACATTACTTAATGAAGAAGAAGATCCAGAACCGCTTGATCAAAACTCACCCCCTCATCACCCCGACTTAAGCCCCGAGCATACACAAACTGCAATTAAAAAATTGATTAAAGCCAGCAAGATGCTTAATGCTCAATTAATTAATTTAAACAATTTAGTGATGGATATACTAGAAAATTAATTCTAATTTGTTCTCTTTAAAAAGCAGGAATAAACACCCTGCTGTGGTTATTTAATCGATACTCTCTAAAACTCACAACTTAGCATAACGAAGCCTTAAAGCATTACTGACCACAGTCACTGAGGATAAAGCCATCGCTAAGCTTGCAACAATAGGATGCAGTAACAGGTGAAAGGCCGGATAAAAGACCCCTGCGGCAATGGGAATTCCCAAGCTATTATAGACCATTGCTCCAAACAAATTCTGCTTGATATTACGCATCGTCAACTGTGAGATACGAATCGCATCGACAACACCTGTTACTGAATGCCGTAATAGAGCGATATCCGCCGCTGCAATCGCAATATCACTGCCTGACCCCATGGCCAAGCTCACATCTGCCTGAGCAAGCGCCGGCGCATCATTCACTCCATCACCAACCATCGCCACCACATGGCCTTGCGCTTGTAGTTCTGCAATTTTTTCCTGTTTTTGCTGAGGCAGCACGTCGGCGATCACCTCCATAATTCCTACACTTTTTGCAACAGCTGTTGCAGATTCCAAGCGATCCCCCGTTAGCATCACCACCGTCAAACCTAAATTTTGCAAACGCTTAACCGCCTCAGCACTGTCCTCTTTCACTGCATCAGCCACACCTAATGCACCTAATAGGTTATTTTTCCGCGCGATATACAACACACTCATACCCGCTAAAGCTTGTTGATCAATGCCATCAAGACTCAACCCTAATGTGTTAATTAAACGCTGATTACCAATATAAAGCATTTCTCCTTGAAGCTCTCCCATCACACCGTGCCCTGCAGTCGCCTCAAAACCTGTAATCTCTAACAACTCCAAACCTTCTTCATGTGCTGCATCTAATACAGCTTTAGCAAGTGGGTGCTCAGAATGTGCTTCTAAGCTTGCTGCAAGTTGCAACAGCTTTTTACTGCTCATGGCATCATCAACACTTAGAATTCGATTCAACTTCGGCCGCCCTTGAGTAATCGCCCCTGTTTTATCTAGCACCACATGAGTTATATCCTTAGAACGTTGCAATGCATCACCATTTCGAATCAACACTCCAAGCCCCGCCGCGCGACCAACGCCTGCAATAATTGCCATCGGTGTGGCTAACCCTAAAGAACACGGACAAGCGATAACAAGCACCGCAATCGATGTTGCAAGTACAAAAGGAATTTTCGGATCAGGAGCAACAAAGGTCCAAACAATTGCCGTAACTAGCGCAATTAAAATGACCGCTGGCACGAATACGCTAGAGATTTTATCAGCTAAACGACCAATTTCAGGCTTAATCCCTTGCGCATCTTCCACCGCTTGCGCCATCTTTGCTAGCATGGTCTCTTCACCAACCGCTGTTGCTTTAAATAAGAAGCTGCCTTTTTGATTTAAACTCCCAGCAATCACAGCATCATCTTTTTGCTTATGAACAGCCAACGGCTCCCCAGTCATCATCGATTCATCAATATAAGAATCACCTTCAACGACCAAACCATCAACAGGTACTTGTGCACCAGGTTTTACCCTCAGCACATCACCTAATTTCACCTGATCAACCGGAATTTCTTCATCACCGAGCTTAGAAACTCGAATGGCAATTTGTGGAGAAAGATCAAGTAAGCGCTCAACCGCTTCACTCGCTTGCTTTTTCCCTCGCGCTTCTAAGCCATGCCCTAAATTAATAAAGGCTAAAATCATCACTGAAGCATCGAAGTAAAGACTAGTTGCAGCCTCTGGAATGAGATGCGGAATCATGATGACGATTACCGAGAAAATCCATGCAGCAAAAGTTCCAATAAGAATCAGCGTATCCATAGTGAAAGATAAATGCTTTAAGTTGCGCAAAGCAGCAGCATAAATAACCCTACCACTAAAGAGCATTACTCCTAATGTGATGATCGCAATGACTGACCAAAATAGCTGCCCCTCCGGACTAATCACGCCACTGCTTTCTACTAGCCTTGGACCATAATAATCCAGGATAATTAACAAGACTCCTGTGATTAAAGCCAAACCAGAACGCAGCCAATAACTCATAAAGGTTAGCTTCTTCTGTGTTTTCTTTTTTTGCCAAGCGCTTTATCTATGGATTCAATAGGATAACCTAGCTCTGCCAAGGTGTTAGCCACTCGTTTATAATCGCTGGTTTTAACAATCACTTGCCCTTTGGCAAGTAATACAGAGACTTCTTCGACGTGATTAAGCTCAGATAAGGCTGTCTCTATCTTACTTACGCAACTGGCACAACGCATTCCAGTCACATTCAAGCGATAATTCTGAGCTGAAAGACTATCAGATTCCACTGGTATAGCAATATCATAACCTAAGTCACAAATTGCAGCGGCAGCAACAGAGCGATCTCCTTCAAATTTAATCACTCCTGTTGCAAGATTCACCTGTACCGCCGAAATACCAGCAATATTCCCAAGTCGTGTTTCTATCTTATTAACACAGCTCCCACAACGTAACCCATTCACTTTTAACTGATTCATCTGCGCTACCTTTTCTCTATGAGTTAGATTACAGACAGGATAACCTTAACCTTGAGATTGAGGTCAATAAAATTATTAATAGCCAATATATGGTGGGTCCAATTGCCTCACAGATAAATAACTACCGCCTTGTTTGCTTTTTAACACAACCCGCTGTTAAGTTTGTAAATAGCACAAGAAATATTGAAGATCAGCCCTATGACGGAACAGATCTGTGAAAGGCCCCATACTAAAGCAAGTATAGGTCCGCTACGCGGCCTATATCTTGGCTAAGGGATTAAAGAACTGCGCAGTGACCACTTTCTGGTTTCACTCTTCTCCTTGAGCTTAGGACTGTTGCACCAGGAGCAAACAATGTCGCTGTATTTGCCGGTCGACTTACACTTCGTCTTGAGCATGAACCTTTTTCATTAGCAAGCTCTGCCGCTTGAATTAGTTTTCTTTGAGCAAATTGACAAGGATCTGTACTTTCCTTAAGCTCTGGCCAGTTTTTCTTCAAAATACCAGCATCATCAAGCAAAGCCAATGCCTTTTGGAGTTGTAAATTATCTTTAAGATCGCGCCAATGTTCAGGTATCGCCCCGACTTTCTCAGCCGCAATAAAAGCTGCTTTTAACTGAGGGCTAGTTTCAAAACCAAGAAAAATTTCTTGTAGTTGTGGATGATCCTCGAGTAATTTACCCACTGTAGACAAATCAAAACCTAGCTGGCCACAAATGGTAATAGATCGCTTAAACTTTTCGTTTTGCCTTTGCAAATCTCTCTCGACATCAAATGTAAAAGTATTACAGTTAACTGCATCCACTGGAATTTGAAAACGAACACCCCCTTC
This sequence comes from Piscirickettsia litoralis, assembly GCF_001720395.1. Classification (NCBI taxonomy): domain Bacteria; kingdom Pseudomonadati; phylum Pseudomonadota; class Gammaproteobacteria; order Thiotrichales; family Piscirickettsiaceae; genus Piscirickettsia; species Piscirickettsia litoralis. The sequence goes on along the minus strand of NZ_MDTU01000001.1, from coordinate 2,371,124 downwards.
AGGAAACATTATCCTTTGCGCTTCACGCTCTTGGCCTGGCCTGAAATTAAAAAAGACTCTCTCTCTAGAATAGCTTTCAGCAACTTTGTTTACAGAGTAAACAAATGGAAACTTAGTGGCTGTTATTGCTTCGAACCTTCCTCCTCTACCTCTTGCATACCTCTCTTTCCACTGTGCATAATTTTCAGGGCGTTTACGCTCACGAAGACAGCCGACTCCCATTTTGCTATCATATCTTCCAGTGCGGTACGCCGCTACTGCTGACAAATTAGCAGGCTCTGGGGTTTGTTGGAGGGTACTTTCCCAAGGGTTATCGGCTCCTGGGTCTCCATCATCAGACCCTGATGAATAATCAGACTCCAACTCTTGAGCATTAGAACTTGCATTAGGATCAACAAATTCATATTGAGCTAATGGGTAAAAGCCTGAATCTAAATTTCTTACCGGACGTCGAAACGGTTGATCCAAAAAGAGCGACAACTGCTCTGCCACATGAACTCTAACTGCTTTACCTTTTGATACATTAACCTCAAAAAAATCCATGATGTGATTTATTTTGAGGAATAAACCTATGAACTATAAACTCGCCACTCGCAGGTAATGATCTTCCGTCATACCATGGTTTCCTTTTTTGTGATGATCTTGGCATAATTAACCCCCTTAACCGTTTAATTTATTTTCTAATCTGCGGAGGAAAAGATAAATCCGCATTCTAAATTTATAGATAAAAAAATATTTTTTTCATGATAGAAATAGTAACCATTTCTAAGTTTTTGTATTCGAAACTGTAAATTTCAACATTGCAAAGCAATGTGTGCTCAGTTCAGCAAAACACCCTTATGTAAGAAATAGAGCGATAAGGTCACTTTCAGTGATCCATCATGATCCCCATCGACTTTGAACCTTTTGATTGAATGGATTTTTTAATCATTTTTTCTTGCCTAAACGTGTTTAAAGTCATCTGCCAGATTTTCTACTATATAGTTTTTTCAGGCACGATTTTCGCCTTCTGGAAAGGCCACACCTAGAACCCAATGCAATTTTTTCTCTGCCTCAACGTTTGAATTAAACATGCTAACGATAATGAATTAACATTTAGGGCTTGTGATGCAACAGCTTGTAGTAGCTCAGCCTCCTCTTAAACTAGACAGTCAACATGATTTGTTTCCTTCCTATGCCTTGTTTTCAAAATTTGTTTATGGCAAAGTCAAACTCTATTATCTATTTATGGCGTTTACTCATGAAGCGAGATGTTAACACTATAGAATTAATGGATATTGACAAAGGAAGGGTTAATACGCCCCCTATATTCATTTTAGTTAAAATAAACCGTAAAATATCAAAAGCCTATCTATATCAGCTTGTTTTATCTATCATACCAAAGAGATTTTCTTCGAAAATAGAAATTATTGAAGATAAGATGGTGTTTAAATACGCTCCAGGCGCTTTTGAAATTAACCATATTCACTTGCAAGATAGCTCAATACTGGATAGAGAAGAAATTATCAACCTCCCTTTATCTTGCTTACACCAACTTGGCTTAGGCCATGATGGAGAGTTTTCAAGCCCGGTTTTCTCGATATCATTAATTTCTACAGAAGAGTCTCAATTTATAAGCATCTCACTGTCTCATGCGGCAGGTGATGGCCATTCTTTGGCTTCCTTCACAAACAACCTGTTGAGTATCATAGATAATTCTGATGACTTACAAAGTGAGGACAAAAGCAATGACTTTGACAAAATTGTTGAGCTAAATAAAGAAAAAACAGATTCACAAATATATTATAACAAGCTGTTATTACCTAATAACGTTCTAGAATATTTAAATGATTTAAAATCCAAGTACCCGCACATATCCCTTCAATCATTAAGAACAGCTTATTTATTAATGAAAATTGGGCCATATGTTGGCCATGCTACAGATAATGCAACACTGTGTATCCCTGTAGACTTAAGAAAGCTTTGTAGTAAAAAAGGCAAAGAATTCCTACAAGCAATAGGCAACTATATCAGCGACACAGTGATTCAGCTACCTCAAAATTATAATCAATCTTCAATAGCCGATCTTGCTACTTCACTTTCACGCGCCATAAAATCCGAAATACAGAATGTCACAAAAAGATACTCATTAATCAATGAGTTCACCAGCATAAACATAGAACCCGACCCATTGAAAAAGGATTTCAACAAACTTTCAGGCGTATTAGCAACCTCTGTCCGTGTTCCAGCAAATTATGTCTTGGGACTACCTAACGTACCCTTAGCATTATTGGATACTGTTTCAGACAATGCTAAAAGGTTTATTGAGGTCATAAGCTCTAAGCCCCTACCCTCCAAGGTGATGGAAACTTCCTAAGGGGTTAACGATTAAAAAGTGCTTGCTTTGTGTGCAGATACTAATGGTAAACCTGTAGCTCTTTCTTGACCCTGTAAAGCTCCCATTTTAGGCTTGGCATAAAAATGGGGGCTTTACACAACGCCGATCGGCCTTTTAATTGCCGCATTACAACTCACTATGCTGTATTTCAGTGGAACTACCATCACCATATGCAGATGATCTCCATCAAAGTCAATCGTCTCTACCTCCACGCCAGGCATACTTCTTAGTAGCTTGGCTTAAATATTCGCATACGCCAGAACTCAGGGGCCTATGACTAAAGTCATGGGCTCTGTCTGCAACCACATAATAAATGGCTAGAAATGTAAGTATCTTAAACATTTTCTTATGTTGTATGTTAAGTAAGGTGTTGAAGTCTTGAAATAGATTTTTGAAACCAATACGAATTAATTATATAAGGACGCTGCTATGCCTAAAGAATTTCAACAAGGTAATAACAATCATACCCAACTTAAGGATAAGCGCATAATTAAATCTCCTGTCAACTCAATAAGCACTTTTGAAACTAGTTATGATACTCAAGTAAAATTGTGGAACGAATATTATGCCGGGACAGGTCTTGATACTGCAGAAATTACCAATAGTGCTAAGTTATCAACCCCATACATTGATGGAGAATATCCTGATGTAAACAGCTTAGTTGACTGCATTGTTCAAATGTTAAAACGTGATTTTGTCATGCAAGACTGTCAAGATCGGAGAAATTTTATAGCTGACCCTTATGGAAACGTATTTCCTATCGATTTTGGGCAAGTCCACACGCCTGAGTCGAGTCGATTTTATGACACTTATAAGAGTGATGTCTTACAGCAACTCCGCAAATTGACCAAGAAAACTGAATGTTATAGAACGTATGATGACTGCCTAGCAGAAATAAATGAGCACAAAAACAAAGAACTTTTAAAAAAACTCTGCAAGAAAGCAGAAACGAAGGTGCATAACCGCCGGTGGACTTTAGGTGGTGCTGGAAAGAGAGTTAATATTGGAACAGATAGCTTTGTCGTCCCAGGACATTTAGCAAAAGCTATTAAGAGTAGTAAATCAAAAATCACAATGAATCCAGAAGAGTTCCAGAGTAATTTGCTAGACAGTCTTAGACAACATAAAACATCTAAAGTAAAATGGATGACATCAAGAGATGTATGGACACAAGACTTATATGATGGAAAAACAGATAATCCCTCAGTGTTCTTTCAGAAATTGATTAATGATAAAAGAGATAAGGCTGCATATTCTGCAAATTCCCTATGTGATTAAAATCATTTCTAACTCTTTTTG
>NZ_MDTU01000001.1:2334565-2366427 GCF_001720395.1 Piscirickettsia litoralis | reverse complement strand
AATATTTTGAGAAAATAAAATATACAGACGATTATAAATTGCCATGGATTAGGCTTTTTTTCTAAATACAATAGAGCCTCGCTGAAATATATTTAAACTATCTAACGCTGATAACCTGTGCCATATGGTGAATTGAGTGGGTGCAAATAATGTGAGGAAAAGTGAGTTCTAAAGTCAATTAATGTGGGGAAAAACACCTATTAATGCGATAAATTGTGGTTATGAAAGCGAAACGCTGCACGTAACATCTAACTTATTTAAAGAGTTGCATTTAAAATTCTCAAATCACTCTACCACCCTACCTCATCAACTTTACTGAAAGATCTCCCAGAAAACTCACCTTCCATGAAACCGGAAAAAGAGGATAGTTGGCGTCACTTGATGTAATTTTGTCAGTATTGCTTTCTTACTACGTAGAAAGGCAGTACGTTAACAACAAAGTAAAACTCAGCTGTAGTAGCTCAGCCAATACTTTTCCTATTGTGGACCAATGCTCGAATAATCGGACACTCAGCCGCAGGCATTTCCCCTGAACAAATCGAGGTCAAATGCTTTAAAGAGCGCTCAATGGCAGCAAGCGCTGCTATTTTTCCCTCAACTTCAGTAATTTTTTCAGCAAGCCGTTTTTTTACATCCGCCCCCGTTTTTACCTGAGTTTGGCTGAGTTCAACCAACTCTTTAGCTTCGTCTAAAGAAAAACCAGCTTCTTTGGCATTATGAATCAGGTTTAACTCATTTAGCACCTCTGCACCATAATAGCGATAGCCACTCGCCGAACGGCGAGCTTTAGGAATTAACCCCTTTTTTTCATAAAAACGAATCGTTACTGCAGTAACCCCTGCAAGCTTAGCAAGTTGACCGACGGTATATTGCTGCCCTGATGTTTTCATCGTCATTAACCCCTAATCATAATCCGGCCTAACATTAACCTTTTCGTTAATGTTAGCATTGCAAACAGAAAAAAGCCCATGTCAAAATGGGCTTGTTGTTAGGTTAAATCAAACTGCAGGCTAAGCCACTGCTTTTTTAACGATTTTTTCTTGAGTAAACTCAGGCCACAGGTCAACATCACCCTGCATCTGTGCAATCAATGCTTTTGGCTCCGCACTAGCTTTTGCCTGCTGACAGCTTTTTAACAAACCATTGATGCTTTTCACGGCTTGCTCACCTGCTTTAGGTGGTAAGACCTTAGAGACTTTTTTCATTCGCTGTAATAAGTCAGTTAGCTGTTGCAACATTCGACGCGTAGCATCACGACCTTCTTGATTCTCAGCGTGCTGAACCTGCTCTAATACACGTTTGACACGCGCAGCACTAACTCCAGCGTCCAGAACAATGTTTCTGAGTTGATCCATTTGATAAGGCAATATCTTGCGTTCACCTTTTAAAACTTTCTCAGGCGGTGCTTGCAAGTCCCAGATAATCCCCAACCAACTTAAAACTTTTAAAACATAATAAGTAATATCGATTTCCCACCAATAGAACCCTTGACGCGCAGACGCTTGATAATAGTGATGATTATTGTGCCAACCTTCACCTAAGGTAATTAGAGCAGTAATAAAGTTATTGCGTGAATCATCCGAGGTTAAAAAGCGTTGTGAACCAAAAACGTGAGTTAATGAATTAATAAAAAACGTACCATGAAACACACAAATGGTACTGATGAAAAAGCCAACGATTAGCCCTGACCAACCCGCAATGAAATAACACAAAATCGCCAATAAGATTGCCGGGAGAAATTTGTGTTTATCAATCCAAACCAACTCAGGATATTTCTGTAAGTCCTTCACTTCATAGGGCAAATACATTTTATCTTCGTCGAAGACCCAGCCAACATGTGAATACCAAAAACCATGGCGACGCGGTGAATGCACATCGTTTTCAGCATCAGAATTACGATGGTGCAAGCGATGATGGTTCGCCCATTTTAATACACCACGCTGCAACGATGTTTGTGCTAGAAAAGCTAAAATAAACTGAAAAACGCGGCTGGTTTTAAAACTTTTATGACTAAAATAACGATGGTAACCGGCAGTGACTGCCCACATTCGAATAAAGTAAAGGCTAATCGCCAAAATCACACTACTTGTTGTCACCCCAGTGACAAAAACAAGTAAACAAATTAAGTGCAGCACTATAAAGGGTATGGCTTCAATATAGTTAATATTGTGCTTGACTTGTTTCATATAAAAATCGCTCTGCCTACTACATTGTAAAAATTAAGAAAATAATATACTACGGAACTGCTGCTGATTTGTACAACGCGAACCTTTGCGTCGCAGCAAACATCATTGCAGTCGTACTATGATACTGGTTTTCCTTTATTTTGCAAACCAGCCCTTATACTCTCAATAATAGTAAGCTATATCTTAGACTTAGTAAAAGTAGCGATATGATCAATGGCCTGGCAAGAGGCTTCAAGTAATGGTGCATAAAACTGCCATACATGAGACATTCCTTGCCAAATTTCCAACTCACCAACCACTTGATCTCGATTCAAAGCCTTCACCAAACGCAAGCTATCATCGATTAAAATTTCCTCTGTGCCAACTTGAATAAAGGTCGGCGGGAAGCCAATAAAATCACCAAACACAGGTGAAATCAAAGAGTTACTCGGATCATTCTCCTGAACATAACCAGAAATTACCTCAGAAAACTCGCTGAGTGAAAATAATGGATCACGCTTTGCATGGCTGTATAAAGAAGGGCTTTGTAAAGTAAGGTCCGTCCACGGAGACAACAAAACCAGACCTGCCGGCTGTTCTAGCTTTTGCTGCATCACACGCAGCAATAAGGCTAAACTCAAGCCACCCCCTGCTGAATCCCCCATGACAACAATCGATTCAGCACCAAAACGCTCTAGTAAAACTCGGTACACCTGCAGAGCATCGTCTAAACCCGCAGGGTAAGGGTATTCAGGGGCTAAACGATAATCAACCGCACAGAGCTGACGCTGACTACTGTAAGCGACTCGGCTCATCATGGGCCGATATGCTTGGATCGACCCTAAACAATAACCACCTCCGTGCAAATAAAAGATCACCTTATTCACCGGTCCACTGTGCGGGGTCATCCACTCTAAGTTTAAGTGGTCGATTTTCTCAGCTCGATAAGACAAGCCCGGTAATGCATTAAAGCGTTTCTCGCCAAGCTTATCTAGAGATGCTCGCGCCTGCTCTAATGAAGGTTCCACTCGCTTACGTTGCCAACGTTGGGCGCGCAGCCCCAAGTGCAAGCCTTTTAAAGGCAACCATTGACGCCATGAGTTCGCTGAGCGAACATGGCGTGTTTTCAATGTCTCAGCTTCACTCACAGTACATCCATTCTTTTAGATTGTGCATGCGTTCAGGATAAAGAATACCGTCTAAATGGTCATATTCATGCTGGAACACACGGGCATGCCAACCTGACACCTCTCGCTCGAAGCGTTCTCCATTAACATCGTACGCCCAGTAACGAATATGATCATAACGCCGCACCAAACCGCGCATTTTAGGGATACTTAAACACCCCTCCCAACCTTCAACGAGTCGATTGGCAATCGGTTCAAAACCAGGGTTAACTAGAGTCGTCAACGGCACCGTTTCTATATCGGGATAACGTGGATTATCAGCAATTTCAAACACCATCACCCGTAAACTAACATCCACTTGAGGAGCCGCTAGCCCTGCCCCATCATTGGCATGCATGGTTTCAACCAGATCAGCGGCTAAAACTTCCAGCTCAGGGGTATTAAACTCTGTGACAGCTTCTGCCACTTTTTTTAATGTCGCATGACCTGTAAAAATAATCGGCCTAACCGCCATCATCTTTCTCCTAAGTTAAGTGGCGGCGTCTGTGTATATAACGCTCAACCACAGCAACAATGATTAATACAATAACACCGATTAAAGTCACATAAGCAATCTTGTCAAAGACTTTATAATAATGCTCTGCTGCATTGACTAAACTTTGCACATGACCACCCACGCTTTGCACACTCGTTAAACTTGCGACTTGTGCGGCAATATAATTTGCAAAAGAGCCTGTCACGAGCATATAAACGCCGGCTAAAAAGCCAACAGAGCCTGCTGGATTTAAGCGCGTGATTTCAGCCATAGCAACAGGGTCAATAAACAACTCAGCAAAACCGATCAGGCTCAAACCAAGAACAACCCAAAGCATCGAGCTTTGACCCGTGGCAGTTGCTAGGTGCGCTCCTAAAGCAATCACGAAAAAGCCTAAAGTTAAAATAATCATACCCATTGTCAATTTAAATAAGGCCGATGGCTTCATTCCTAAACGCGCTAATAAGCGCCACAAACCGACAACTAATACACCACCGATCAAAATAGCAAATGGATTAATCGACTGAAAAGCCGCAGCAGGAATTACATTACCAAAAATATGTCGATCAACATTACGCTCGATAAACAAGCTAATCGAGCTCCCACCTTGCTGATCAAAGGCCCAAAATATCAAGCCAAACACCATAAAGAGTAAAATGCTAATCAAAGAACGGCGGTCTTTTGCATTACAGCGCATAAATAATCGTATAATCAATATTGCGCCGACAATACCAATCAGGGCTAAGCACCAAATTGTCCAGTTTTGATATAAAATTAACGCTGAAATCACTACGCCCACAATCACACCAGCGATGATGGGTACCAAGCTTTTAGGTGAAGCTAAGCCCTTTTCCTGTAGTGGCTGCCATTTTGCCTCGCCCTTATTAATAAAGTGACGACGGCCATACAAAAAGATCAGCAAGCCTAAAGCCATACCAATACCGGCGAGGCCAAAGCCATAGTGCCAGCCCCAGCGCTGAGCAACATAAGCACAGGCTAATGGCGCTAAAAAGGCACCGATATTGCCACCGACATATAAAATAGCAAAACCGCTATCCCGACGGCTATCATCACGCTGATACAACTCTCCAAGCAATACAGAGATATTAGTTTTAAATAAGCCATAGCCGCAGATAATAAAAGCGAGTGCAATATATAAGGTCTGCTGGCCATCCAACCCTAAAGTAATATGACCGATGACCATGAGAAGTGCGCCCAAAATCACCGCCCAACGGTAGCCCAAATAGCGATCCGCTAAAATACCACCAATGATCGGTGTGACATAAACAAGAGAGGTATAGCCGCCGTATAGCGCATAAGCATGCTGATCTGAAAATAATAGTTTTTGCGTTAGATAAAGGACTAATAGAGCCCGCATGCCGTAATAACTAAAGTATTCCCACATCAAAATCATAATGATATAGAACACACCCCGTGGTTGGCGCTGTAAACTGCCTGCTTCCACCCTTAAACCCCTTTAAAATAATGATGAATTTAACAATGTACACTGCCTCGCACCGCAAAGACAATATTTATCCCAACTGGCCTAGAAAACGAAGTTAAAAATAATCAACTATCCTTTAGGGAAGGATGGCTAACAAAAATTAAGGGAAGGCTGATATTTCATGAGTGAAGGAGTACTCGCCGCCGTTGATTCAAGAACACAACTTGTAGGCAAAAACCGCCTTGAAGTGCTGTTGTTCAGACTCCATAACGAGCAACTCTATGCAATGAATGTTTTTAAGATTCAAGAGGTGATGAGCGTCCCTATTTTAACCAAACTCCCTGAAAGCCACCCTAACATTTTAGGTGTATCCCATATTCGCGGCCACACAATTCCCGTGATTGATTTAGGTCTTGCCATTGGCATGCAAAGCCTTGCCAAAGACCCGAATGCCGTTTTAGTCATTGCCGAATACTATGGCACCGTCCAAGGCTTTGTCGTCGGCAGTGTCGAGCGTATCGTTAATATCGCCTGGAAAGAAGTCCACCCCCCGCCACACGGGGTCGGCAAAGAGCATTACCTCACTGCAACAACAAAATTAGAAGAAAATATCGTTGAAGTCATCGATGTTGAGAAGGTATTAGCTGAAATTGTTATGCCAGATATCAGCTCAGCCACAGACGTTATAAACAGAGAAATTGATACAAAAGACTTTAATGTGCTTGTCGTCGATGATTCTGGCTTTGCTAGACGCCATGTTAAATCAGTACTGAATCAGCTTGACGTACAAGTCACCCTTGCTAACAGTGGTGCAGACGCGCTGCGCTTACTGAAAAAAGAAGCCCACCAAGATAAAATCGACGTCACTAAAAAATATGCATTAATGATTACCGATGCCGAAATGCCTGAAATGGATGGCTATACCCTCACCGTTGAATGTCGTAGTGATCCGCTTATTAAAGATTTGCGCATTATACTACACACCTCGCTCAGCGGTGCCTTTAACGAGTCGATGGTCGAGAAAGTCGGTTGCGATGGCTTTATCCCAAAGCTCAACCCGGAAGCGATCCTTCGCGTCACCCAAGATCGTATCAAAGAGATGATCGACGCCGGTATCAACCCGCTGGAGGCATAACCTGTTCTTTATTTCCCTTTTGCGTCGGCCACGCTGCCAACACAGCCTTAATTAAAGTCGCTAGAGGGATTGCAAAAAATAACCCCCAAAAGCCCCACAGCCCACCGAAGAGCAAAACGGCCACAATAATTGCCACTGGGTGCAAATTAACGGCTTCTGAGAATAATAAGGGCACAAGAACATTGCCATCCAATGCCTGAATCACTGCATAAACGACAATTAAGTATAAAAATTGCTCACCGACACCCCATTGGAAAAATGCGACTACAGCCACAGGAATGGTCACAACCGCCGCGCCAATATAAGGAATTAACACAGAAAACCCAACCAAAGCTGCAAGTAAAAATGCATAATTTAGCCCCAAAACGATAAAAGCGATATAGCTGACAAAACCGACAATAATAATCTCAGCAACTTTTCCTTTGACATAGTTTCCTAACTGCCAGTGCACCTCTTGCCAAACTCGTTGCAATAAACCACGCTTGACTGGCAAATAACCCGCAAGCCAGTGAATCAGGCGATCACGATCTTTCATAAAGAAAAAAATCAATAAGGGGACAAGAATCAAGTAAACCAACCAAACCACCACACTTGGCAGCGAAGCAACAGAAAAATTAAACAGCGTTCGACCAAAGTTACCTAATTGCTCTAAGCCGATGCGTGTTTCAGAAAGCAGCGACTGCAACTCAGCGGCACTGATATACTGGGGAAAACGCTCGGGCAAGAGCAAGAGCCACTTGCGACCATGATCGATCATTCTCGGCGCTTCTGAGGCGAGCTGACCAAACTGGTGGATTAATAAAGGCAAAACAACAAAGATCACTGTGGCTAACAGCGCAATAAATATTAAATAAACCAATAAGAAGGCAGGCGTTCGCGATAAGCCAACACGCTTTAAGCCACTAACCAGCACTTCTAGTAAAAAAGTAATCACCAAAGCCGCTAACACCGGAGCCAATAAGACACCAGTCAACCAAATCAGTAAAAAACCAAAAATAAGCAACAAAATCAATACAGATGCTTCAGGGTCAGAAAAGTGAAGCTTGAACCAATTGCGAATCACATGAAACATAATGCCTTCCTTATGGCTGAGAAAATCAGTGCTTATTTTTTCTGCAGCCAGTAGTAAAATACATCGTCTATTATTTGCATCTCTAGTAAGGCATGGCCTGTTTGTTTTACAAACGCAGAAAAATCCTGCTGTGTGCTCGGATCTGTTGCAGTCACTTCGAGTATTTCGCCACTTTGCAAGCACTTTAAGGCTTTTTTAGTCCGCAATAAGGGAAAGGGGCAACGTAAATCGGTGACATCGAGCTTTGCATCTGCTTTTCGCATCAGTGTCTATACCTTAATTTTATATCTTAAACGCTAGAAAAGCCTTAAGAATACTTGATATAGCGATATAAAAAAAGAACAGAATAACAAGAAATAAAATACGTGGTGGGTCATGTAGGATTCGAACCTACGACCAACGGATTAAAAGTCCGGTGCTCTACCAGCTGAGCTAATGACCCAAAGTAAGGCGATGTGAGATAAATGGTGGGTCATGTAGGATTCGAACCTACGACCAACGGATTAAAAGTCCGGTGCTCTACCAACTGAGCTAATGACCCAAATGTATTCACATAATCTGCTGTAATTGTTGGTGGGTCATGTAGGATTCGAACCTACGACCAACGGATTAAAAGTCCGGTGCTCTACCAACTGAGCTAATGACCCAACGAGCGGCTATTTTACTGGAGTTTGGAAAAAATGCAATAGTTTTTCGCAAAAAAGTTCGTATTAGATGCTGAAATTAAACACAAAAGCAAATGCATTCTGGTTATGCTCAACTGCACAGGGAATAATAACGCGGCAACAGCAAACAGACATCATAGAAATAGGCAAGATAAGATGGAAATGGCGGAGAGGGAGGGATTCGAACCCTCGGTACGCGTTAGCATACGGTTCCTTAGCAGGGAACTGGTTTAAGCCACTCACCCACCTCTCCGAAACAAGGCCAGGCTCATTATACGGACCCTGTTTTTTTTGCAAGAGAAAAATAACTCGCGGTTTTTATCAATGTTTTTTATTGTTAGTGCCTACTGACAAGCTGCAAAAAAACCGTATAATCGTAAGGACGTTGACAGCCCCGGTGGCACAGCTGGATAGCGCGATCCCCTCCTAAGGGATAGGTCACAGGTTCGAATCCTGTTCGGGGCGCCAATTTCCCAAACTAAAGAAGAAGAACGACGATCCTAACTCACCTTTAGAAACGGAGTGTCTTTAATGATTATCAACTACGACGGGAAAAAAATTGACTTCAACCAAACGCACAGCCTTTCTGTTGAAGAAAGTGACCTAGTTTTCCATCAAGAAACCAATGACCAGATCCTGCGCTTACAACCTCATTTGGCCCCACGCATGGATGAGATTGCAGACTTTATTGTCTATTGCTTCAAGCGCGGCGACCATGAAATCCACCTCAATGACCATCTGGCTAAATCAAGCACAGCCATCCCAAAACACAATAACTAGCAGCTCAGCACTCACCTATGGCGAGAATAGGCATGTATCACGATGTTTTCGCCATAACATTACAAACTAATCAAGCCGTTAATCTTAGCAGCACGTTCATAAAGTGCGAGGACCTCTTCGCTGGATTTCATCCACTTTTTGCAGCTCACACTGATATAGTTACCTTTTTTAGAAGGCGTCTGTTTTACCGCCTGCTCAGGAAACAAGGCCAATGCTAAATCTATTTGATCTTTAGGCACAATAAACTTAAATGGATACTCCGCCGGCCATGTATAATTTTCTTCAAGCAATTCTTTAAAGTTATCTGTTTTCATCATCACCTCACCATAATTCCCCCAAAGTTTAAGAAAAACCACCCTAATTGCAAGTATTGATTGACACTCTGATCTTCTCTCAAGTACATTAGAATTGTTGTTTATATTTAGGAGATATTTTTTTGGACGTTCCCCTTGCCGAACTGGCAACCCTCTTTTTGACGATCACTTTTTTAGAAACCATTCTTGCCATTGATAACTTATTATTTATTTATGTTGTCACAGCAAAACTGCCCGCTTCTCAGCAAACCAAGGCTCAGCGTTATGGTATTGTCCTAGCCGCAACCATGCGCATACTCGGCTTGCTTGGCATTGCCACCCTCATGAAACTCACCGCCTCTTTATTCGAGTTTATGAGCAGCCAAATCAGTATTAAAGATTTAATATTAATCTTCGGCGGTTTATTTTTAATCATCAAAGCACTGCATGAAGTTTATTTATTATTCACAGCGAAACACAGCAGCGGCAAAGCGGCAACATCGATGGCAAGTGCCATCACCCAGATTGTCCTCATTGATGCTATTTTCTCACTCGACAGTATCATTACTGCTGTCGGTCTCACTGACCATGTTGGTGTCATCATCGCAGCGATTGTTACCTCTTGTGTCATTATGCTCGTTGCCAGCCGCTATCTCGCCCCATTAGCAAAATCGGTTAACGTTAAACTGCTTGCGCTTTGCTGCTTATTATTCATCGGTGTCATGATTGCAGCCACAGGAGTCGATATCATTATCGATAAGGCTTATCTTTACTTTGCTATCGGCTTTGCCTGCTTGGTTGAAGTGTTACAGTATCTACATGGCAAAAACAAAAGCAACAAACCTAACCAATTGAAAAATTAAGCAATTAATAATAAAAGGCAAGGAAGCCATAAACAATTATGATCAATACATCTAAAGCCATCGTCCTCGCGTATTGGCAAGCGATGCAAACCAATGACTTTTACCAAGCCAGCCTCTGCTTAAGCGAAGATTTTGAGTGTTACTGGCCCCAATCATCGGAACTCATCCGCGGTCGAGAAAACTTTACCAAGATCAATACCCATTACCCTGCAAACGGCCCTTGGACATTTACCATTCGCTCCCTCCTTGCTGATAGTAACAACCAGGTTGTAAGTGATGGCACCATTCATGCAAGCACTATAAAAGCAAATAATTACTTGAATAGCCCCCCATAGTGTTCTCTTATTTTTCTGGGCTGTAGAGACATTAGAAGCAACAAGAAACAATCAAAAAGAGGCTAAGCACACGGAGGGTACCCAATTGAATAAACTTGAACTCTACTCATTAGCTACTCTCATAATTTTCTCAGCCATTACCCTAGTCTTTGTTTGGCTAGTTAAGAGAAGCTCTCCATCTAAGAGAATTTTTTGGTTTGCAGGCTGCTGTATTGCCACAATAGTTTTGTTAGGCATACAAGTAGGGCCAGTTTCAATCATAGCCTCTACCTTCATACTGCTTTTAATGAAAAAAGACAATGATAACCCTCTAGGTGATATTTGGGCTTCAATACGTCACGCTTTCTCAAATTTACTTGTTATCCCCTTTTTTGCTTTATACCTTCTTATCATTATAGGGGGCATTCATTGGCTCTGGTTAGCAATACAACTCAAAATCTTTTGGATGTTTTGCATAGGCGTTATCCCTTTCTTATGGTTTATCACTGCTCCTGTCGGTGCATATGCCCTAATAATAGACACCCCAAAATGGGTTTACTCTTTATTTGCTTAAGGCTGTGCACTTCACTTGCTGCTAGCCAAAAAAATAAAGCAACTCCAACAAAGCCTTTCTTATTTATCACGACACTAACCCTCGCTCTTTCAAGCAAGCGTCAGATAAAATAAGAACTATCCCCCCCAAAAAAAGGATTTAAATAAATTTTTAAAGATTTTATTTCAAAATCTCTATTATCTTTACCGTTAAATTTAGCTAAACTTCTAGACCTTGATATGACAAGCGGCCTATAAGTCTACCGTTAAACAGCTTGGATAAAAAGCTAACATTTTATTTTTTAAGAATTTTAAAAATCAAAACCGCGGAGAAGTTATGTTATTTCGCTTATTAACAATTTGCTCTTTGACCATTTTCCTACTAAGCACCTCAGGTTGCTTTATGATCGCTAGAAAAGGCTTTGGAGAGTTACGTTCAAATGACACGACGATCACTCCCGCAGCGAAGCCACTAGACAGCACTGACTATAACATAGCAATTTTAACCAAAAAAGAGGCTGATTTATCTGATAAAGACAAAGATTATTTTTATAATATATTAAGTAAAAATCTTAAAAACAAGGCATTAACACCAGCAGAGTTACAGCAGATCAACTTAATACAAAACCAAGCATCATCTTTGAATTCGACAGTAATGAAAGCAGCTTTATTGCCAACAGCCATACACTTTCAGGGCAATACACCGTCACCTTCCAAGGGACTAAGACTGTCTATAAATTTGCCTCTGAAACTCATAAAACTTTTGCTAAAAACAGCAATATGCTAGAAGAACTAGCCGACACGATCTCACAGCCAAATCATAAGACCTAAAAATAAAAAAACGATACTAGCCGAACTCAACAGTGGTAGTAGGCTGCCATTTTTTCTCTATAACTTTTAACTTCAGATTTTAGTGCATGTAAACTCATTGTCGAAGAATGCACAAGCTCATCATAAGGAAGGCAGATGAGTTGACTGTTTTTCTGGAATAAGCCTTGTAGTAGAATCGTTCTCATTACTTCAATAAAACAACAGTCATCCCCCCGACTCACAGACTTTATTTTATTAATCAAAATGCTTTTATACATATAAACACTGTTAACCTTTACTTCGAGAATATCCGCTATTTCAGGCCCCGTAATTTTTTCAAAATGCGCGAGTATCATGGCTAATTTAATCTCTTTCCTGTTTAAAGGTATACCATGATAAGACGCCTTTTCTAGGGCGCTCAAGCAGCGATTCTTCTTGAACTGCTCAACCCCTGGATCCATATCATGAATAATACCAATAACTTTCCCATTATCCATTTGAGGGTATTTATATATCGTACTAATGATGAATCTATTTTGATTAAAGCTTATAATTTCACTCTGGGTCTCTTTCAACTTGCCACTTTGCAGGTCTAATAAGTCCTGAACACCTCGCTTAGAGCCTAATGGGTAGATGATATAATTACTATTAATTTTTTTCCCTAAGATTTCTTTTTTTGCTGCCTTATAAATTTCCAAAAAAGATTCACTTATAAATGTTATATTACCTTCAACATTTGTAATACAATAAATTCTATTAACATCTTTCATAAAAACTATAAAAACTCTTCCTCTTACTATCTTGGCAAATTGTACCATAAAGCAAATCATCCAGTCGCATAACAAGGCTATTTTGAATTAAGCATTTTCACCTTATCCAACGTATCTTTACACACATCACTCACTGAGCTTACAATATTATTAGCCAATGTAGAACCTAATACAGCAATTAAACCCACGCCAGTCACACTACCTAATACATATTTGCCCACCGTCCAAAGCGTTGATTTTGTATCAGGCAATACTGTCGGACTATCCAGCTTGCCAGAGATTTTAAAAGGCGTTACCAAAGATGATAAATTAAGGGCTTTACCTTGTGGAGTCACTGTAATATCAATACTATCTTTCGCTAAATTAATATCACCCTCGCCAACCACAAAAGAAGAAGCACTATCGATTACTAACGCCTGACTCTTAAAACTTCCATTCTCTCCCTTAAAACTCGAGATCAAGCAATGCAGCTTCATACCGTCCTTTTCATTTCCTCCAACCAAGAACTTTACTATCGATGCTACAAATGGATTTTCTATAGAAGGATAAAATTGGGCTTGCTGTAAAACAACAGAAGTCTTACCTGATAAATTAGCAATTAACTCTTGCAGGCTTTTCCCTTGCCCCTCAAGAGAAATATCACTATTAAAACTGCCTCCACTAAAACCATTATCTAAATTCAATCCACCGATTATTGCGCCAAAATCTAGCCCATTGGACTTAATTTTAAACCTTAACTTTGCAGGCAGCTTACTCGATTCAAATGAAAAATTACCGGAAATTCTTCCACCGGCAAGTTGCCCCTTAATATTTTCAACTTTCAAAATAGCAGGCTTAAATATAACCTGACTCCTAACAGAAAAATTTTCTAACAGATTTTCTAAATTTTTCGCCTGAATTTCCATAGCCAAGTGATCAATAGCAAACTGATCTAACTTCTTTGACCTAGCATTTAAGTGCAAGAATCTTATATTCTCAATTTTAACTTTAACATCTTTTAAAATTAACAACCTATCTATTTCATTTTTTTTAATCTCAGCATTATTTTTTACTGAACTCTCTTTATTATTTTTACTCTTTTTCCCTTGCATTTTTTTACTTTTTGACAACCTATCATAAAATTTCACGTTACCACCTTGGATGGCTAATGTGTTAAGCTCCAGCCGCCCTAATATCAACTGATGTAAAGAAGCAGCAACAGAAACTCTCTCAAGCTCTGCACTGACTCCCCTTGTTACTCTATCTTCAGGGTGAGTAAACTTTAAACCATATAAATTAAGGACTAGGCCATTTTTCAAACTAAAGCCAAAACTTCCTCCTGACAAATTAACCTTATCAGAGCTAGCCGTCGCTAATTTATTGTTAATAAAAGAAATTACGGGGCGAAAATGCACAGCATTTAAGATCAAAAGGAAAACAAAAATACCACATATAAAAATAGCAAAAATTTTAGTCAAGTTTCGAGCAACCTTCATAACAGCAACACAATAAAAATCAAGATTAAGCTGATATAAGTATAGTCACTCTAACTGGCTGAAGTTAAACAGAGTTTAATTTTAAGTAATTTTTTATTTATTCATTCAAGGCAACATATAATTATAACAAATTGAAATGGGCTTTAACTTAACTAGCCTATATTAAACCATGCTAATTTAGCTATATCACAGACTAACAACTCACATTTTTAATTTTTGCCTTTCTGATTTTTCTAATAACCAAGCCCCACCTTCACCTATTATAAACCCTTTAACTAACATCACTCGGTCTAAATCTACTAAATAACGCATCTTTTTCACATAAAGACCTCTTAAAACAGCTACTTCTTTGAGGTTTATATTTCTCATTGTACGAAATAAAAATCTACAATAAAACGAGTTACCACTCCCCAACTAATGCTCAAATCACAACAGAAGAAGCCTTTCACCTAATCAGGTTATATTAATTTCATAAAAAATTATAACACCTAAAAACAAATTATATTTAAAAAAATATACAGTTAATATAATCATGAAAAATAGTAAAAGTAAATTTATGTGTAATATCCATATTACACTTTATATAAATTAATATCACATTATCCAATGCTGTTATTTTAAAACCTAAAGTTTAACTATTTTTTGATGCTTGCACACCCATTTCCACTGCTCTCTCCATCTCATCACCCCTCTCTAGGGATTCAAGATGGTCCTTCATCACCTCTTGAAAAGTAGAATTTGTTCTGTGCTTTCTACAAGTATCAGCATCTGCTAACTGACTAAAAATAAATTTCATAGTATTTTTTTTCCCCCAACACTCTATATGCCTTCATCCACGACAAGCCTTCCCTATCAATAATTTCTTGAAAAGCCTCTTCCCTAGGACGGCCAGCATTACAGTCTAAAATTTCACGAGCAAAACTACCTATAATTAAAGCCCCCACAACTCTTACAAACTCTCTATCAATATCAACCAGTTGCTTTGATGTTTGCTTAGTGCTTCCATCTTGGCACTCCACCACATAGCCCTCATTAACTGGCTTATGTAATAAATTGAGCCTTGGGTCATCAAGTAAAATAGCACGCAGCCCCTTAATATCGTCCAATGCTATATTATCAATAGATTTAAAATCACTCAATATATCCAATATTTCATCTTTAATTTTATCCCTAAGTTGGATAAGCTCTTTTGCCGCCGGCAATAAGAATCTTGCTCTTTTATCTTTGGGAAACGGTAATAAGAACCTTGCTTTTTCTCCCATTAAAAACTCTATTGTCATAGGCTGGCTTTGGTCTCCTCCCCAAAACTCCTTTGTGCTTAACTTTGTTTTCCCCTCAAATTTCGCTAACGCCTCTGCCCAAGAGTCAGCCACATCTGAAAATCTATGACCATAAACATCCAGAGCAACAGCTGAAAGTACCTGATCTCTAGGCTTATGCTTTCCAAAGCTCAGATCGCGAAACCCATACCTCCAAGAAGATGCTTTATCTCTTATGATCTTTTCGTTTTCATGCCATGGCTTCACTCTTTTTGGTGCAATAGCCTCTAACCTAGAGACTGCTGATTCATAATCACACTCTTCCATCTCGCCTGCTACTTTTGCATACACCTCTTTAGCAACACTTACATTTTTTGATTTGCTCTGACCTTCTAGCCGCCGACCGATCGAGGCTGCTGCTTGCCTTGCCTCTTCAGCATCATCTTCTGGTGTAGTATATGGCCACCCACCTCCTCTGAATTCATACTCACGCTTACTTACGTCAATAAGTAATGCCATATAGTTTTCAGCAAACCCCTCTAAAGCTTCTGTTCGATTAGAAGCAATATCATCCATAAGTTGATCTAATACATCTTTCCCAGCCTTTTTAAGAGGCTCTTTCTTACCCTTAGCTGAAGCTAGGTCAACCTCCAAATCTTTGCCTAACTCTACAAACTTTTCAATCTTAACAGTTAACTCCCTACTTAATTCATAACGCCCAGCAACATTTTCAAGGGTGTTATAATATTCAGTGAACGTTTTTGACATACTTATTTACCTCAACATAAATTTACTTTTGTAAGTAGTTATAAGATTAGACAATTTCATTATGAAACTAAATTTATAATTACTATAAAAAATCCAATAAAATTGAAAACTTTATGAAAAAAATATTGTTACGAATTAATGTCATAATAAGGCAATGATCACTAAAAATTACAAAATAGCCTAATCAATTTAACTTTAGTATTACTGTTATTCAATACGTGCATTTTGATAAGATACAATTAACTTTCAATCGAGGCGTTTTGCCAATTCTCATATTAGAAAATTTAGGAATCCCCTGAGTTACTCTGCCTCCCCTCTTCACATCATCTTTTTAACAATTAAACAGCACTTAACATATTGATCTAAAACATATAAAAATAAAATTCAACACAGTAGCTGCACCAAATACAGCCCACCTAAAGAGGTTTACCATTTATTTACTCAAATATATAAATTTATAATATTTTCGTCCATACTTGCTACTAGAAAGCTAGAATACTATAAACGTATTATCAGCCCATCATTAGATAAGCAAGGTGATTATTGATGCTATTTTTCCAGTTATTTTTATATTTCTTGTATGATTATTGACGATATTTCAAATAACTATGAGAGTACCACTAAAGCAATGAGTAAGTCCTTTGAATATTAAGAATAGCTTTAAAAATATTTATATTTACTGTGCATATCGAAAACTGAGACAGTAAAATTTGGTTCGATTCAAACAGAAGCTTTAAAAGTATCAAATTTTATACAAAAGTTACAAACTTTAAGAGCTACCAATATAAGAGATTTAAATAAATTCAATAAGTTAAGATCTACTACATTGAATTAAAACAGATAAATTATCTGAAGGTCAATTTGATTCATGCTTATGATTTGCAAACAAATATTAACATATCACTAAAAATAAGTAGGAAAATTTATGCAATCACATTATAATAGGCAATTGAGCCTTATAGAAGATAGGTAGTCGCAGTGATGGATAATCTATTTACAACTTATTTTATAACTAACTTACATGGTGAAATCACCTTTGTAGATGACTCTTTTTTAGAGTTAATGGATGTAAAACGAGATGAAGTTATTGGTAACAGGCTGGGAAAGTATGTCACATTCCCTTTTGGCACGGTTAAAGGAATCAATGACAATATTTCTCTTTTCTTAGGAATGAAGAAAGAAATATCTCGAGAAGGCATTATTTTCAATAATAATGTATTTGCTGTTGCAACAATACATAAATATCCCCATATTGACAATGGAAAAGTGATTGGTGTCATTTATAAAACAAATGCAAACCTTGATCAATTTGCAAAAAATAGTTGCTTAAATATATTAGATGGTGGCACTTATAAAGGCTTATATTTTTATAAGACAGATATTAAACTACTAATGATCCTGGCACAATTTGAAAACATCAAAGCAAAAGACATTGCAAAATGCTTTAATCTAAAAACAAAAACGGTATACATGTATAAAAACTCACTGATACAAAAAATAAAGGCCGTCAATGAGAATGAAACTGTCTGCTATAACGAAGTTCTACGACACATACTTTTAAACGGCTTCTATGTAAATTATGATAACCGCTATATTTGCTTGCCTTTAGCAGAATTGTCCCTCTATTCTAGAATACCATTTAAAGCCTTAAAGAAAACAATACTCAACTTAAGGTTACCAAAAAATGAAGAGGAAGTAATGGGTAAAAAAAACAAAGCCGCATGCCTGCCTCCCTCTGAGGAAATGCTTAGCATTCACCAAAGCCACCAAACTCACCAAAAGTATCTATAGGGTAAAAACTCTATATTCGCTTTACCGAATATAAGTCTCCTAGACTTCCACCTGAAATAATAAATGCAGCAAACATGAGTAAAAATAGATTAGTGCAACCCAGTTGGTTTTCGCCAAGGGTATGCTCAGTGCAATGGATATAGCTAGGGTCACCACTTAAATTCCTGTATACTCAATATTAATCATCAGCACAGAAAAAGCCAGTGCAATCAACACCAGCAATAAATTATTTTTCTGCATGCAATGCACACCTTTAAAGTAATTTACTCAGCGAGTATATCAACTATTTAATACTATTAACAAATAAGCTCTAGTATAAATAAGCAGAGTGAATATGTTTTTAGAAATCATATACCAGGTGTAAGCAAAAAAATCCACACCCCATATCCTAATTTAACAGCAGGGAACAGCAGATAGTCCAGCTTCACGTAGATGCAAAGGGTGTCCACTTGATAGCTTGTCATGTATGAGTAAAGCGCTTCGACAAGGCTTAACAATAGCAGGTGCTCTCTTCCTACCTACTACCTGGTCTGGAGCAAAGTCCCTTTCATCACTCTTGTTAACCCCCAACAAAGCATCTTTTCTACGGGGTTCTGCCATATATTTATACTGAGCACTTTGTTGAAAATCACTTTCAATAAACCTAGAAAGTTCCTCAAAATTTGCAATATTAATAAAATCAGAATATCTACTTTTAATATTTGCTAATTCAACATTAAATAGTTCTTTCACGGGTAAAGTCATATCACCGTCATCAGAACTTTCTTTGAATGCCCTGTATAATTCAACCAACCCTTTGACCTTATCGTGAAAGTAGTCAAAACTTTCGAAAGAAAACACAATATTTGACAATTCCTTAAATATTTTTTCTCTAACAACCTCTAGACTGTAATACTTGTAAGAGACACTATACAAATTTATATCACTAACACTAGGATCGCTCAATATTTCCTTAATTTTTTTTAGTTCTTCTGATATATATTCAGCTTTACTATCCTTAATACTATTTTCTATAAATTTTATGACACTATCTGGATCATTTCGATTTAAACTTTTACAAAGAACACTAAAGACTTCCCTGCAGCTATGATATAGCTCCCCAGCACCCTTAGCTCCGAGATCAGATATTTTTAACAAAATAGCAGAAAGCTGTAATGATATTTTACTACTTAACTCCTTTAAACTCTCTTCCTTAACGGTAGTTTGTATATATTTTATAATCCCATTGTTGCTTTCAAAAGCAGAAGACACTGCATTTCTAAATGACTTTTTAAGCTTAACTTCCAGATCCTCAATATGGTTTTTGTAAAATAGCTTTTCATCGGCGCTAATATCAAGAGCTTCAATTCCTTCAACAAAGCCTTTTTTTATATCCTCATAATTTTCTGGATTTTCTGTGATATACTGCTTAAATTTAGGAATACTCTCAAGATATTTTTTTATCTGCTCTAACCTCTCTATTTGTTCCTGTTCTAGCCATGACTTTGGCAAAACTAAGTAAGTATTAACTAATCCTATAAGAGCATATGGGTCATTCTCTGTTACAAATGGGGCAATGTTTGTAATAGACTTATCAGAAAGAAAATGACCACAATCATAAACATAAAGATCGGTTCCCAAACCATTTGGTCGCGATATTAAAGCAGCGTTTTGACCACTCGAGCCAAGAATATCATAATCACCCAACACCTTCATTGGTGTATGAAAACGACCTGGCGCACTTACGTTTTTTGCCGGCACCCCATGCTTAAGGGAGGATTCCCAACTTGTTTTTACACAAAATTTTGCCTCACCATTTTTATATCCCTTAACAAGCACTGAGGCTTCTGGAGCTTTAAAGCCAAGTGCTCTTGCTAGCTTCAAAGCAAACACTTCATCAAGACTTTCTATATTTTTCATCCTTTTTCTTGCCTCTTTTACCAAAGCTATAGCCATACTTCAAAAAATTAGCCGCAAATCTACTTTTATTCTCCCATCTTTTATAAGCTCTACTTTCCATAAAGTTGTCTTTAGGATTGCTAACCCTATTTAAAAACCACCAATCACTCCATGGGTCTTTGTGGTCATTTTTTACAAGATAAGCCTTTCCACCTTCTTTGCAATATTCAACAAATTCTGACCGTATATTTTCATATTCTGAACCACTAAAATCTAAATCAAATAGCCTCATTAAGTCAAAATAATTTTTTAATCCCTCATCATAAATGTCAATATTAAATGTGCTTAAATAAAACTCCCTAAATTTTATAAATATTTCATCTTCACTGCTTTTATCTACACGAATACCAATAAATCCTCGAGTCACTCCTCCTGGCTTTTTAGCTATTCTTTGCATTGAAAACAAATGATTTTCTACTTCAAAATATGGCATATAACTCTCCCTAGTAATAGATAACTTAGATACGAAAACTGCAAAAGCTTTGACTCTGCCTCCCTGCCCATTAAAAATTATTTATATCAACGATATAGGATATCAACCCAATTAAAATATAAAATTTATAGAAAAATCATTTAATTAACTTAAATTTAAAAATCAATTATAAAAATAAAATCAAGAAATTATCATCGATAAGTTGCCATGCTTGAAATTTAACTTAGACTCAAAATTTACACTTTACATAGAACTTATTATGTATCCACTTCATAAATGAGAGTTAACTCCATTTATGAAGTGGATAGAAAGTATTACATCCCCATATCTATT
The DNA here is from genome assembly GCF_001720395.1 of Piscirickettsia litoralis. Taxonomy (NCBI): domain Bacteria; kingdom Pseudomonadati; phylum Pseudomonadota; class Gammaproteobacteria; order Thiotrichales; family Piscirickettsiaceae; genus Piscirickettsia; species Piscirickettsia litoralis. The sequence continues at coordinate 2,345,905 of NZ_MDTU01000001.1, read as the reverse complement.
ATCACATCATTATTTTTTGATTTGTTTTGTTGCTTTGACTCTGCTCTTTCTTTGAATATTTGAGAGCTTTCGTTTACCAGTATTGGTGATTCAAGAGGGTTAGTTTTTGAACCTAACAATGAAACTCCAAAGCCTGCAAATGCCCCTCCTACTGCCGTTCCCCAGGTCACAGGTTCAACTAATTTTGCAAGTTGTTCATGTCCGCTATAAATTCCTTCTTCCAGTGTTGTTTTCCAACCACTGGCCTGAGTAAATGGCAAAGAAGCGGCGTTGGCAACTATTCCCCCATACAGAGTCGTTAATTTCATTACCGCCATAGCTATTTCATTTTTTTGTCATGTCTTTATAATTTGGTAAATTAGCGAGTAGCCCACCTTTTAGGATAGCACCGGGAAGGTCAGAAAGGCTCTTAACTTTATTCCCATAGACAGTACCTTTAGAGTACCATTCTGACACTTGAGTCATTACCTCTAACGCAACAGTTAAAGGAACAGAACCAACCATAGGGTTGGAAACTAAAGCACTTAATAAGCCTATTGTTTGCACCACCATTTCTTTAGTATATGGTGAATTATCCTGCGAACTTTTCCCTTTACAGTGAGCGAGCAAATTACCTGTAATAGTGCTCAAATATGAAGTAAGAGCAGCTCCAGAAAGAACATCACCTACCCAATGCTTCTTAGCAATAACTCGACCAACCATAGTTGCTAAAGCATCAACCAAACCTACAGCAAAAACACCATCTTTGCTAATTGTTAGGCTTTTTCCACATATACTTAATTTTTTGTCTTCTGTTAGCATCATGGCTAACCCCATTAACATCGCACCCCAGCCAGCATGACCGCTAGGCCAAGCTTTGTTATCGGCTCCATTTGGTCTTTCTTGCAAATAAAAACGTTTTATACCCTCATTTATCATCCATGCAGCAAACCCGTTCGCAGTATAAGCAAAAGTATCGGATTGCGATATGCGACGACACCATTCTGACCAAGTTTCTTTTTTACTATCTTGAGGTAGCTCAATATCATTCAAGTTAAAAGCATTATCTTGATTAAGAACTTCATTCTGGCCTGACTCAATATCAAAACCTTTTTTTATGATCACTAAGCGTAGAGTGATAGCTAGCATTGCTATTAATCATCAATTTAACTTTACTTTCTGGCATTGACATGGAATTTACCTCTTAAATATTAATATGTGATTATTTATTTAACTCTATAGCCAACCCGACAGAGCGTTTTATGGGCAATTTTGGTCAAAACGTATCTTACCTTCTAGCATTTTAAATTCTAGAGATATAAAAACTTAACCGAGCTAACTATAAGTAAACTTGTGATAAAGCAGGTTTTAAAAATTCGAATTAAAGCTACTTCATAAGCTGTAGCTCATTCGGATAAATATTAAGCATGCTCCCTCAACATCTCAATCATTAACAAAAATTGAGAAGTAATCATACTTCACAAAATGTAAATTATACGTTAATAATACGAAAATATAATGTTAACTGTTTTTAATGCATAATCATGTATTACAGTTCATAACCAAAAGGCGGAGGGCGGATTACTCTATGGATTTTTGGTAATGCACCCACTTGATTGCTCAGGTGAATGGATACATAACTAAACCCTATAAGCGCTTACAATCAAACTTATTTAGAATTAAAAGTGTAATAAGCGCCCCAATAGCAACAACCAAACATATGCCCATCAACGGTAAAAAAGCCGCAATTAAAGATAGCTTTTCTGAAGCGAGGCTATAACAATGAAGTACAAGCCCCGTAACAGCAAGCCCTACTGTCGAGCCAAATAAACTCATCATATAAAACAGCCCTGAAGCCAACCCCCGTGTTGACTCGTCGACCGCACTCAACGTCAGTTTCATAAGTCCTGGAGACGTTAGTGTATAAGCAATACCATATACAGCAAATAAGACCATTATTAGGCTTATATTTTCTCTTATCGGTAAAAGCATAAACCCAATATAGCAAACAATTAATAGGATAATTCCAAAAACTGTTGGAATATAAGGGCCATATCGATCAATTAACTTGCCACTAATAAAAGAAAATAGCCCCATAGCAATACTCATAGGAAATAAAATTAAGCCCGCACGATAAGCCGAAAACTCCATAACAAAAACTAAATATAAGCCCATAATAAATAAAACAATATAGACGCCAAAATGAATACATGATCTGATCAAGCAACCGATAACTAGCTGAGTGTTTTTCAAATGAGCAAAGAGAATCAACGGCTGTTTCACTCGATTTTCATTATAAATAAACAATACTAATGATAAAAAAATAATGATAAAACCAGAACCTAATAAAATAAAATCATCAAACCCATTTTTCATTAAGCCCAGTGTATAAATAATACTGCCTAACAAAATACTTAATAAGACCATTCCAGAGAAATCAAAATTTACTTTTTCTTTTAAATTATTAGATGATTTTATTACCGGCAAAAATAAATAAATAATAAAAGTTGTAAAAATTCCAATAGGAATATTAATTAAAAAAAACCAGCGCCAAGACCCATGTGTTGTTACCAACCCTGCTAACGGCGGCCCAATTGCCATAGATAAACCAATCATCCCTGTCAACACCCCTAAAACAACCCCCTTTTTGTCATCAGGCGCACTCTGATAAGCAATTGATGTAATATTAGGAAAAGCAATAGCAGCCCCTAATCCTTGCATGCCACGCCCAAGAAGCATTTGCCAAGGTGTTAACGAAATTCCGCCAACAAATGAGCCGATAATAAATAAAATCAAGCCCAAAGTCATTATTCGCTTTGCTGAGTATAAGTCTCCTAGCCTTCCACCTGAAATAATAAATGCAGCAAACATAAGTAAGTAGATTAGTGCAATCCAATTGGTTTGTGCCAAAGGTATGCTCAGCGCAGTGGATATAGCAGGGGTCACCACTGAAATTCCTGTATACTCGATATTAATCATCAGCACAGGAAAAGCCAATGTAACCAACATCAGCAATAAATTATTTTTCTTCACAAAGTGCACACCTTTAAAACAATTTAATCGATGATTATATACCACTCCCAGCCAAAGATGCGAAGATAGCAACATTGATTTGAAAAATATAATAAAACATTAAAATAAAAGTGCTTGGCTTACACTCACTACAAAGAGTACAAGCCTATTCTAAAATCATGCATATTCTTCTTTTCAGCACTGCAACAACCAGTCAACAATCATAAATCATACAGGCTCAGATCTCATATCCACCTTCAGGGTCTAGATGACCTTCAGGATCTTGAGCACCAAAAAATAAGAGATCAGGATCCCTAACAGATTGAGATTCTTCAGGCAAGGGTCCTAAATAAGAATCCATACTATCGGTTCTATGTTGACCTTCATGACCAAGTGGGGCAAACAGAGACCTATAAGACAAGGAGACTGGTTCTGAATCAGAAAGCCTACGACGAGGCTCATCACCCTGTCCTACTGCCCTCGAAACAAGTGGATCTACCCTCTCATCCCCAGGCTCAGATAAGCTTGGCTCATCACCAGTGTACTTAATACCATGTTTTTTCAAATCCTTAAAATCATAAAATAAGTTCATCACATCCTCATCCTTTTCTATATCTTCCGATCGACGAAAATGTTTTTCATCGATTTTGTCTTGACCTCTAAGCTGCCAGATTTCTTTTTCACACTCACTCGGTTTATCACGTAATGCTACACTACGTATATCACTTATCCGAACATCCTTTCCAAGAAATTTCGTGTTTTTAATCCAGTAAAATTTCTTACTATTTAATAATCTTTTTAACTCCTTTGCGGAACTAGTGGCTCCAGAAGCTCCATGATTCCGATGAACTGATGCTGCAAAACAAAGCTCTTGCACTGTTTCGCAGTGATCAAATGCTTCCAATTTACAAGCTCTTTTATCTTTTTTTTTGGCAAAATTACGCATTCCCTTCTTAAGATCAGAGAATTGCTGACTAAATAATGGAGAATTACTATCAGGCATAATGTTACCAACCTTTCATAAAATAAAATTAGTTAAGTTAAATTGTAGTAATTTTCACAACCTGTAAAAATAGAGCCTTTTTATTACAACCACATAAAAATGAAAACAAAATGTAAATTATTTTATTATTTAAATCAATTACTATTAAGATGACAAAATAAAATTATATTAAAAATGATAATTATCTAAAAATATGCAAGCAGATTAAAAATCTATACCATAGACAATATATATTTCTCTAATAATTTAAGGAAATCAAGGGCCACTATGAACAACTTGACGAGCAACACTAGAATCAGCTCCAGCAGCTTTTCTTGCTTCCATAGCGCATGACACGGGAACAGCAACCCGAAATTCAGACAAACCATCATGCACTTTAAATTCCGCTTCAGCTTCAACAGGGCCATTATCCACTTGGTACTGAGCATCCGGAGGCGCAAGCTCTTCTAAAAAGCGCTTCATTACATCTAACTCTCTACCATCCTTTCTATGTTGCCGCTGTTGCAGATACCTGTTTATTGACCTGAAAAACTGTATCACTCCCTTGCCAAGCCCCTTAAAAGCTGCGGGACTTTCTTCTTTATAGCGCGCCAATGCTGCATAAAACTCATCTCGAATTCCTTCCCATTCTGGGCCTTCTAGCCGCTTTCCAGTCGCTAAAAATTGACTAACAGCCTCCATCGCCTTCACACAAGCATGGTGAGTGCTTTTACGAACTTCTTTTTTGCTAAGAGTTTTTAATTCATTTTGACGAGGCTTATAAGCAAGTTCCAATCTATTATGTCGATCTGCAATAGGCCAAGCTGGTGAATCTACATGAAGCTGCCTTTTATCTAAAGCACAGGCTCTTACATTTCTTGGCATACATCTAACTACCCATGGTGGTAATTTATCTGCCCCTGGTGATAATTGTGCAATTAAATCCGGAGTTACGCAATAGTGAGGGTTCCTACATTCATAAGAATCTCCTGTCGGGGAAATTTTATGACATGTAGGTCTGTTATATTTGCTGTGATTCAGAAAGTCACAAAACAAGCCAACTGACCGATCACTCTCATGCGATTGATCTTCCTGATCTTTAGCAAGAGCAGAACAAAGATCTTCAATATTCTTGCTTTTCTCTACTAGCTTCATTTTCAGCGGAGTTAAAGATGAATTCTCAGCAAGAAAATTTATAAATTCTCTTTTAAGCTTTTGAAATTCTTGCGAATTTAATGAAAGCGGCATAGTCTTATTACCTGTTAACAGTTTAACTACTTGCCTTGAAGATACATTATATCGACTAAAAATATAATTATAAATAATATAAAATTTGTAACTTCCATGTTAAATTAACGTAAGAGTATAGATTCATGTCACCTATTAACTAGCCATAGGGTCTATCACTCTAGCACGCTCTAATTCACTTTTACGTTGATCAGCAGTCATACGAATAAAGTTTGAATGAAATACATTTTCTGACCGTCGATCAGGTGATACACCTTGCTCTAAAATACGTTTAAAAAAAGGAAACCTTGAGTGTTGGTGGTGGCTAGATTTCCTATATTTTTTGCGTTTATATTCTCCTCTAGAATAAAGATAATTCATGACTTCTATCTTCACCGTTTTATCGTCTGCTCTTTGGTTTTTCTTCAGCCAATCAATCAAATCTTCTGTTGCATTAATTCCATCACTTCCCATAAATTTATACCTTCTACCAGCAGAACTAGACTCACGGTGGCATATATAACGGTCAGCCGCAGCCAATGTACTCATTACCATCTCACTAGCGCCTTCACCAACCTGATGTTTTTCAGACAGATATGACAGATAATGACCATCACGGTGTGCATCCATACCTGGATCTTCAGTGTCAAATTGAAATTTAACTAAAACAGCTTTATGATCGCTAGCGTCTTGACCTTTAGGGCCTTTAACAGCGATCACCTGAGGAGTCTCAACAGTATCTATAACTCCCTCCGGAGCACATAGCAGAACATTATCTAATGCCCCCGCATCAGGAACCCCACCACGCTCTTTTTTATGGCGTGTTTTGCCATTACTCCTAACCTCATGGTGAGTAAACTCAGATAATTTAGGAGCAAAAAAACCTCGACTCTCGAAATGTGCAACTCTGTTATTATAAAGAGGGTCAAATCTCGCAACAAGCTCCTCTTCACCACCTTCAGCCTCGATTAACTTACAAAGACCAGCATCAACCGAACCATCTTGGACGGAACCAAGTTCCAAGCGCTCATTATGATCTCCTGCAAATATAACAGAATCAAGCTCCTCCCCACCCATGTGATTCATAAGCTTAGCAACTTCTTTTGCACGCTCCTCCTGGCTATTCGAATCTAAATGACAAGCAATAACCCCAACTCTTCGAACTTTATCTCCATCACCTTGAATTCTCAGTACTGCATAGACCCCTCCTTTATTTGGATTAGTCCCCCGCACACTTCCAGGAGGAGTTATAACATCAATGGAAACTTTTCCTGCTATTTTTGGACTCACAAGAATACCAAGGTGCGTTTCGGATGGTTTTAAGTAATTCTTTACTCCTTTTGGTTTAGTAAGAACACTAATATGATCTTCATGTAACTGCTGAAAAAATTCTCCATCATCAGCAGTTAACCGTTTGGCCAACCGCTCCGATAACCGTTCACGCTTTAATGCCGTCGTCTTCGCTTCCTGGGCACTTACAATTAAAATATCAGGAATCTCTCCCTCATTTACTTTCGCTGCCAATTCGTCAATACTAGAACCATCAATTTGATTATTCCCCATATTCCACGTCAGTGCTGCAATACGATAATTTGGCATTTTCTCTCTCCAAAACCACTTAACGATTAAAAAAATTTAATTTTAAAAAGTTAAAATACATTAAAAACCAGAAAAAAATCATATACAATAATAAAAAAAATTCAACAATTAATGTAAACCAAGAAAAGGTTTCAAATACTTAAAGTTATGCTGTAGCAATAACTTTAACACTATCTTGCAAAAATATTAATTTTTTATAAATTCTTTCCATATTATAAGAAAGATTGACTCGGTAGCCTTTAGTTAACTCATTATTTTTAAAGGTTCACGATATGCCTCTATCAAGAGAACAAGAAACAGAACTACAAAGACAATTATTAGCATATGTTCGAAAACTGAAACAAGAAGCTCAAGGTGTATCTCTAGATGATAGCGACCCATTTGACTTACAAGCAGCTGATGCACTTAAAAGAATAGTAGCCCAGGCTGACATCGATGAGACTCTTTCTCCTGACCAGTGGAGTCAATTAGCAGATCAAGCTAAAGCAGCAGCCGCAAAAGAAGAAATAGAAGAGCAAGACGCTGCTGAGCTGTTAGCCAAATTTAAAGAGCTCTATAAGGCTGCTGCCGCAGAAAGGGCTAGGGTGCAAGCAATAGCGATAGATGATGATGGCCTGGAGGCTGCTGATAGCCCACATCGACCTGTTAGGCCGGGAGATAACGTTGATCGTGACGAAGATATGCCTCCCGTGCAATCCGGTGAAGAAGAAGAGCAGAGAACAACAACTTCAGAATCAGTCCCAAACCCAGAAGTCCAAGCCCAACCGGCTGATCAAGAAGCAGAAAATCCAAAGCTTACCGCCCCACCTTTTAAATTAGATGACGCCTATCTAGCCTCGGTAAATCAAGCTCTCGAAAAGGGCCACATAGATCTATCATGTGAACTTAAGGGTAAAGATACATTATTAGTCAAATCAAAGGATGGCATGGAAAAAGGGAAGATTGAAGTTAGTCCAGATAAAGGGACTTTTACATACAAGAGTGGAAACGAGGACTCACGTGTCGCTGCAGTGCTCGCTGTGAAGGCAGCCTTAGATAAAACCTTATCAGAGGACCCCCACGCGGTAATAACAGTAAAAACAGAAAAAGTACCTCGAACAGAAGTAATTGATCAACTTAAAGCTCTTCATGAAGCTGGTGTTAAAAAGGATCAAATAGGTGCACTACCAGAGCAATATCAACTTATTGTTAATAACATATATGACTCTCAAAAAGACCCTAGTTACTCAATAGCTGCAGTAACTGCACCACCATCATTAGGAGGCATCGAAAGAGTTGACTCCAAGGCAGCAGCAACTTCAGCAGTTGGTGATGTATTAGATATTCTTCATGAACTTCCGGCGATGTAACATTCAAACACCATTCACAAGCTCTCTAATTTTCAATTCCAAGAATTTCTGCTGAGAGCTTCTCTTTACACTCTGTATATTTCATCCATTTCTAATACTTTTTAATCGAAAGGCCAGTTAACCAAAATTAAAGGAAACAAGCAATGCCAATAATAAGGAAAGATCAAGGTATAGATCAATATGTTGAGCGTGAGCAAGAAAATATTACAAAAGAAAATTTAACTGCTGATATTGAGCTAATTACATGTGATACCTTAGTCATTTCAAAAGATATCGCTTCTAACAGTGTAGAAGTAGATGTCGGTGGATCTCAAACTAGTGATAAACTTATTTATTCAGAGAGTTTCGGCCCATGCCAAGCGGTGCTTGCCAGAGCAAGTGATGGAAGCTTTATAGTTTTTCATGCGACCAACCCTTTTCAAGGAAGAGATTTAGATCATTTTGCTCAACTAATACATGGGAAAAAGATTGATGAAATTTATGTTTTTATGAAACCAACAGGGCCGCACCATTACCTTTGCATGAAATACCCACAAGAGTTTCAAAATCACCCTCACTTGAAAGGTGTCGCAGTCAATCTCATTCCAACTCATAAATACACAGCAATTACTGCAGACCCTACGACAGGGAGGGTATTCCTAACGAAAGAATTAGTTGTGTGTAACCCGAGAAAAGCTCAAAGACTTGCTAATGAAGAAACATGCAGAATTAACCGACATACCCAAAAAGAAACAGCACCTAGTCATCTACAAATGAACACGTTGGTCAAGTCCGCCCAAGGAGACCCTTTACTCTTATACTCAATGCTTAACCGATATACACCTGTAGATCACAGCTCAGCCCCTAAAGTAGAGCCATCTGTTTAGCTATCAAGCACTCGATAAAAAAATCACCATTAAAAACTCAACTCCTCTACCTCCGCTGAAAACTGCGGAGGTTATAAAATCAAATAATTAAAACTTAATTAACTAAATATATTACTATTCATCAATAAATCCGCTCAGCGTTTCTCCTGAAAAAATTCCCTGCTGCAAGATAAATTCTTGATCACTTTGATTAAACCAACAGCAGGCATATTCGATATCATCTAAATAGTCTAACTGTGAAACCGTTTTTACCGTCATCGGCGGCCCGCCAGATTTAAGCATGACAACATCACCTACAGCAAACCTATTAGCCCAAGCCTCTTTCATTACTACCTCTTCTCACTTATAAATCACTTGCAAAATATATATTAAAAGTCACTAGTCAATAATTTTAAATATTAAATTAATATTATTTTTTCAAACAGCTCATCCCATACTGCTGCACAAATAACAATAGTCCCTAAAATAATAAAAATCCCAACAAAAAGTGCCATCACCCCAAAAATCACCCATTCAAAAATATGAACAAATGAGCTCACACTCACTGCAAATGTAGCCAGGCCACCACCTAAAAACGAGACAACTAAACAAATTAGCACAGATGCTATAGAAGAAAAAATAATAGCAGTTTTTTTCAATTTAACTTCCCATAAAAACTTAAAATTATTTCATAACACATTGTTATTTTATAAATAAAATTAGTTAAATATTAAAAATACTGATATTTTCTCTTGAGAGTTCTATCAAATAGAATCACGGATAAAAATACCAGCAATAATGCAGAGATAACATCCATAATATAATGCCATCCGAGTAATACAGTTGATAGCCATAATAAAATATTTAAAAATAATAATGGAATAAAAAAGTATACTCTCTTTCTAAAGAGCAAAGTTAGCAATGCAGACCATATCACATGAAATGATGGAAAGCTAATTAAGCCCCCCTCCAGATACGGATGGATAGACTCCTTGATGAAGCTGCTTAAATTGCAATGCTAAGTCAACTTGACTTTTAATAAGATATTGATGACTAAGCACACTCGCAGGTGATGCTGTAGGCCAAAAATAATAAATCAAGCAACCAATTAAATTTAAAAAAGAAAGTTTAGATAAAAAAGACTCTATTTCTATTTTTTGCAACAATAAAACACGCTACTATAGGCAATAGTATCACCTGAAAGTCTAAAGATTCGTAGGCTAATTCTAGCCCCTTTAAAATCACATAATGCTTATGAATATAAGCCAGCCATTGATTTTGGTTAAACCCCATCAGTAAATCTATTTTATATAGATCAACATCTATTGGTGCAAAGGGTGTAAGTTGCACATTATAAGCCATTAGCATAGAAATAATGCTGAGCAGAAAAACACCAATAAATTTAAAAACAAAACTTGTTTTTTTCAATTCATCATATAAATTTAATGATAATATAATCAATAAAAATGTAAGAATGACTAAAATTATATTACTTAAATTTATCGGTTGTACATGGCTTACATACTTTTCATCTCCATCATTAACAATGATAAATAATAAAGAAAAAAATATTAACAAAATCGACAAAAATATAGAAAATCTATCAAAAATATTTAATCTCTCTAAACTTAGAAAAGAAAAATTATTTTTCTTTAACAAATTTAATTTAAAGCCTATTTCCATAGCTGATTAAGCCATTCTTTAAAAGTCATACCTAAATAACCAGATTTAGTTTGAGTCAACCAAAAGTGGTATTTAAAAAATAATGTAAAGCACACAAGAGAAACCGCACTACCCATCACAGCAGTCATGTATGATTTATCAAAAATCAACGATACTGTATAAGCCAACATAGCAATAAACGATATAAAGTAGAATATCGCAAGCAATAAAAACGCTTTTTTTGCGATTTTCACTTCATCTTCTGAAACACCAGCAGAATCAATCGCCACTTTTGTTTTATCTTCAGCCTCTGGCGAAAGTGAAAATAGCTTCTTATAAATGACAAAAATAAAACTATAACTTTCTTTCAAAAAAGGATAAGAAAATGACTTTCTTAAAAATGATGTAAATTTTTTAATCATAAAGTTAGCTCACATATTTATCTACATGAATATCTTTGTCGCCTGATGCAATCATCTCTTCAATAATATCAACAACAATTAAAACAACAATAAAAAACACATCTTCATCAACATCAAGAAAAACACGTTCCAGTGCTTCACCTTCCACTCTTTTTTTCTTATAATCAAAAGCATCATCAAATAAAAACTTATAAGTTAGCTTAGCGTTTTTTAAAAACCTAATTCTATAATCGGCCCAGAAGTTGATAATATATCTTTATAAC
>NZ_MDTU01000001.1:2303976-2334192 GCF_001720395.1 Piscirickettsia litoralis | reverse complement strand
AGTTATAACCATCATACAAACTCATTACTCTATCTAGAGTCGTTTCATGATTCATATTAATTGCCACCTTTTTGCTGGACAATTTGAGAAATTCCCAACAAACTATCTTTAGATTCATTACTACGCTGGATTAATACCGTCCATATTACATTTTGTGTATCTTTTGAATCACCTTTTTGATAGGTGATAATAATCGGCACCTGCAAGCGCCAACTATACGCCCCATTTACAATTCCCTTTTGAATAACGACTGGCGCATCAGCAACAGTTGCCCTAGAAATATATTGATCATTCTTTACTTTCTCAATAATCACTTTAAATGCTTTTAAATATTGATTCCAACCGTATTGAGTAAAGTATTTTCTTTTCCCTTCAGTTTGATTTCTATAATTTAAAAAATCTAATGTATTAATATTAACAACGGCATTAGAGAGCCAATTAATAACATAAGCATCATTTTCAACCGGGTTAGAGAGTGATTGTAGTTTAATCAGGCGGCCACTATCAGTTACAGCAAAATAACTCGGCTTAGGTTTAGTATTAATTGAAACAATTAAAAATATCAATATCACCAAATTGATCATTATTGAAATCAATAACGTTAAAGCCACTCTTCTAAAATTATCTCGGTAAAAATCATTTCTAAGTTTTACCTGATTTAGTGCCTGTGAACTCAAGTTACTACTCCTTAATGAGCCTAGACTATGCTTTATAACAATAGAGAATAAGATCATTTGCTAATCACGTTCCCAGCATACTGATAGGAATAAAGGGATGTTACTTACAATTTATCATCAAATTGCTACCTTATGTTAAATTAACGTAAATAATCTTACGCGGCTGGTTTATTTAAATAGTTACGAGCTCTAATAGTAAAAGACAATTAAGTCAATAAAATCTATATGATACGGCATTCCTGTGAAAGCATAAATTTTACAGTGTTTCCACCTAGATTCTGCCTTCGGGGGGATGACAAACACGGAGCATTATAATTATTTGAAATACCAATCATTAAAGGTAATGATACTTATAACTTGCTTGAATAAAAAGTAATTTTTATAGATCAATAATGATACTCCTCGTATCAAGTTATGAGGTATCTAACGCGCTAAACTCAAACTACAGCAGTCTTAACTGCCCCTGATGTAAAGATGCAACATCTTTGGTTACAAACATAATTTTTTAAGATCTTTTCATCTTCGCGCTTTCCAACGGTGCTAGCAAAATTAGCACCGATTACGTCAAAAATGCACATGATCATCATCTCAATCAATCTTTAACAAGTTTATTTTACAGCATTTTTCTATTTCTAGACAAAGATTGTTCAAGTAGCTATCAACCTCATTATTAAAAACTACACGTCAATATTTTGGTGGGAAAACGACATGATAAATTCAGATTAAAACATTGTAGCTTTTATCTATCAAACTGCTTTCACTCACCTTTATAATCTAACGCAGACGAAGCAAGCTTCAGGAAATCAGATCTTCAGAGATTGGCTTTAAGAATTATATAGCGTTTATTTTAATATTAATTAGTATTAAAAATTATATTTAAATAAATTATAAGAATGTGCAACTTTTATACCGAATTTTATTATGATATTATCAGCTATTTTCAACGAAATTATCACATAAATAAAGTTACATCATGAAATTAGCATAAAGTCGTGGTACTCTGTCTACAGCTGCATAGCGCACTCTACGAATAAATTTTAACATCCTTAACAAATAATCAAAAATTTTATTTGTTTTTTTATTATTATTTTATTACATAAATGCTCTATTTATATAAAGAAGAACCATTTTATAGTTATAGAGAGATACGCTATGGGTAAGTTATTTTCTGACGCTAGACAACAAGATGCTGCTATCGCGCTTGCTGCTACAGGGCTGGTAATGGGCGTGGCGGCATATATTAAATCAGGGATAGATGCAGCTGAGGCTGCAGTCGCAGAAGAGCTTCTGGGTATTTTTAATCAAACACTAGGCAAAGTTGGGTTTCCTGCTCCCTTTAAGCTCGAAGGAGAAAGCAAGGATGAAATACACATTCCTCGAGAACTAGAGAGTTTTAGTTTCGAAGCCCTTCGATATAAAGATCTCTATAGTAGAAGGTTATACGAACTCTCTGAAACCTTACGTAGATATGCTGATAGTCGTGATTCAAAAGGAGATACCATAGATAAGATGGTATCTTACTTGCTATATATAATAGTATCTCCAAACGGCCTCGTGAACCTAAAAGGAACTGCTGCCGATATAAAGAAACTGGACGCTCTTGCCGACTTTTGTGACTCATTTGCTACAAGCAGCGGTGCAAACAGCAGAGGATCTTACATGAAGCAAGTTGCAGACATACTGCCAACAGAGAAAGATGAGGATCCCAAGAAAGTAAATCTGCGACAGATACTTAAGGCTAAAGGCCAATCTGCAGGTTCAGATGACGATTTTGAAAGCTTAGAGTCTGCCTCCAGAATGCTTGCGGACAGTGCTATGCGCCTAGGGGTAATGGGCGTCACTCCCTTTAAACTTCACCCACTTGTTGGGACTGCCCCTCAATCACTTATAAGTGAAAATGCACTTCGTGAAAGGGTAACAAAAGAAAAGCATTGGTGGAATCGAGATGAGCCGGCCATCTTGATACCACCAGAGAGTGGTCAATATACATGTCACTTTCTACCTCCACTTAGAGAAGCTGCACGTATATTACATGACGAAGGTACTCCTAGTACGTGCGACTTTTTTAACCCAACTGAGGAAGAAATAAGTCGATTGGCAAGGTACTCGGCATTTAAAGACAATCCCGCTAATACAGTTTCATATGACAGTGAACTGGGTAAAGTTACAAGCAAAGATCTCACCTATGAGGAACGCAAAAAAAATGGCTGCTGGCTATGCAGCCATGGTGAAATTGTCTCAAATTACAAATGAAATGGTTAAGCTATCCCGTGCAATGTACGCACATATACGTGCAGAAACAGCAGCGACTGCAGCACCATTTTCCCTTACGAGTTCTCTAACAACAAAAACAATATTAGAAAGATTCTATCTAGTAATGGAGCAACTTAAAAAAGAAGCTGATCGAATATATAATGAAGAAGCTTCGCCTCTAATCATGCACCTTGAACACAATAGAAGAAAAAGTCGTAAGACGCAACCAGCCTATGATATGGCCACTGATGTCAAGACAGCTAAAGAAGGTTTAGACGAAGCGTATCGTAGTGTTCAAAAGTATAGAAAAATGAGTGAGTTTCAACAAGCGCGTGCTAGGTCAGAACAGACTGTTGAAAAAATGAATCAACAAGTTGATGAGGTTGCTAAAAAATACCCCTTTATTGATGAAGGCGCACTGCCTGAGTTCAAATACAGCAGAAATCCAAATTATGACGGAATAAATAGAGATTTATCAGGAAAACTACAAGACTTGGCAGACCGCTACAATGCCGAAGAGTTTAAAGCACTCGCAATGCAGATGTTTGCGGATTTACTCACTGATGAAGATTCAAGACTCCAATTTAATGTCCGTAGTAGTGATGACTTAGTACGATTACGAGGTATTGCAGAAGAGTTTATTCCACGAGTTGCACAGGAATTATCAACAAAGAGACCACAATCTACAAACCCTTTCGATCTCCCGGTTGTAGGTCCAGGTGATCAGGAACGTGAATCTTCTGCGGCTGTTTCTGCAGGTGACAGAGATTGGATAGGAGAAGATAACCCTGAACAGCATTCT
This sequence comes from Piscirickettsia litoralis, assembly GCF_001720395.1. Lineage (NCBI taxonomy): Bacteria > Pseudomonadati > Pseudomonadota > Gammaproteobacteria > Thiotrichales > Piscirickettsiaceae > Piscirickettsia > Piscirickettsia litoralis. Next base: position 2,330,460 of record NZ_MDTU01000001.1, on the reverse strand, counting down.
GACACAAGGCATCATGCAGAGGATTTTTTGAGAACAGCCAGACTCTATGCCGCGCAAGTAGAAGAAACTCAACAAGGAAGTGTAACAGTCTCACAACTACTAGAGGAATTAAATAGAGTAAAAGAAGAAAATCATCAATATAGAGTCGCTGCAAGAGCCAACGAAGTAACAGTTGAGGGACTTCAACGGAAAGCAGCTGCTCATGTAGCTAAGGCTGAAGACCTACAAGAAAGGATTGATGAATTAGAAGCAAAAGTTGCTGCAATCAGTGAAAGTCTAGATGCCTCTCAAGCCGAACTAGAAGCGGCAAGAATATCTCATGAGACATCAAGTGGCACAGTAGCTGAAAACTTTGAAAAACTCAAACAGATGGTGATCGGCCGGTCTCAGAAAATAGAAAAAGACAATGCCTCTATTGTTGATGAATTATATGAGCTAGCACGAAGTGTTCCAGATCAAGCAAAATTTGACAAGTTCTCTCAGAGAATGGTCCAGCTCCACAAAGAACAAGTAGATTTTTTAGATTTCCTTAAAAAGGAGCTTGAGAAAGCAGCAGAACATCATAAACACAATTCGGAAGAAGTAACAGGTCTTATCGCAAAAGCTTCAGTCCAGGTTGATTTGGCCAATGCAAGGCTAAGAGAAGTTCAAGAAAAATTAGATGACATGCGTGAACAGGTTGTAACGCTAACTCGTGACTTAGAGGATGCACGCGCAACCATTAGAGACTTGCAAGCTCAAATTGCTGCTATGAACCCACCCCCACCCTCTCAAGATCAATCTCAGGAGGCAACAAGTAAAGAAAGCCACCTAACCTTTCGAGCCAAAGGAGGTAGCTCTGTCGAAGTAGATAGTGTTCTAACAGACCCCATCGATAACATAACAAGAACCAGGAACCTTATTAAAATTATAGAAACTACTCTGAAAGAAGTAGAAGCTAAAGAAGGCTCTGAAAATAAAAGAAAATATCTGAGGGATCTAGTAGATCAACTAAAAGCCCACAACAAGACAAAAATGAGTGACGACCAATTCAAAAAGTATTTGAAATCAGCCCTAGGAATAGCCTGTCAAAATAGAAGTGGGAGAGGGCGGAAGAAAGAAACTAATACCGGCCATAAAATGATAGAACTTATAAATAATGAAGAAAAATACCCAAATATTCGAACAGTTATTCCAGGGACAGGAAAAATCGATTTTAAAAATGATATTCTAAAAGGCTTTTTAAAGATAGAGGCTAAATACTTAGAATCAAGCCGGATCGAAAGCGCAAACCTAAGAAGCGGTAATGATAAAGGCAATCTCTTTTATGCTGAATTTGCGGCAGCTGATCAGCCGTCATCTGGCCATGCTCGAGAAGCATCTCTTTAGCTTTGACCGACACTCTTAAATATGGTTGTTATCAAAACAGCCATATTTTCATTCTATTATTAACTCTTTATGATGAAAATAATAAATCCATATCACATGTAATTCAACAGGCAAAAAGCAGCCACAGTCAAAAAAATAAGCTTTCCTGTGTACCAACCTGGTTCCACAAAAAGCCCTAATAGCCTTAGCCCGACCACTGTATTTCTTGATTCTGCAAATCGCAACTCGTCTAATAATCCTTATAACGGCGAACTAAATATGTAATCGAGAACTGCTCTTTGCAGCCTTGCACTCCAGCCCAAACAGCTTTCTATTTGGGCTGGAAAAAATCAATTAATCTGTAATCAACTCCAATCCAAGATGACTTTACCCGTCTGGCCGGATAACATCGCATCAAAACCTTGTTGGAAATCATCAATATGAAAGTGGTGAGTAATAACTGGGCTTAAATCTAAACCACTTTGCAGCATGCTGGTCATTTTATACCAGGTTTCAAACATTTCGCGGCCATAAATGCCCTTAATATGGAGACCTTTAAAGATGACATGATTCCAATCAATCGCCATCTCCCCTGGAGGAATACCGAGCAATGCAATCCGCCCGCCATGATTCATCGCTTCTAACATCTGACCAAAAGCCTGACCATTACCTGACATTTCCAGGCCGACATCAAAGCCTTCAGTCATTTTCAGCTCTTTCATGACTTCGGCTAATGACTCACGCGCAACATTAACAATGCGTGTTGCCCCCATCTTTTGGGCTAAGTCTAGGCGATAGTCGTTCACATCGGTAATCACAACATGACGAGCGCCGACATGACGCGCAATGGCCGCTGCCATCACTCCAATAGGCCCAGCCCCTGTGATTAAAACATCTTCACCAACCATCTCAAAGGATAAGGCGGTATGAGTCGCATTCCCATACGGATCAAAAATCGCTGCGACATCATCGCTGATTTCATCCGGTAATTTAAAGGCATTAACGGCTGGAATCGCCAGATATTCTGCAAAAGCCCCGCTCTATTTACGCCAACACCGACGGTATTACGACACAAATGACGGCGACCGGCACGACAATTACGACAATGCCCACAGGTAATATGGCCTTCTCCTGAAACACGATCACCCACCTCAAAACCCTGAACTTCACTGCCAACTTCGACAATTTCACCGACATATTCATGGCCCACATGCATCGGCACAGGAATCGTCTGGCTAGCCCAGTGGTCCCAGTTATAAATATGAATATCTGTCCCACAAATTGCTGTTTTTTTTAAATTTTCAATTAAAACATCATTGTGACCGACGTCAGGTCGATCAATATCCACCATCCACAAACCAGTCTCCGGCTTCATTTTCGCAAGTGCTTTCATCAGTATCACCCTCTCAAAAAATTAGGGCTAAAAAGCCCTAATTAATCTTAACCATCACACCATTAATTAATGCTGATTATTATTTTAATATATTCACACAAGGCATTTTTACTACTTAATCGCGCCAAATTTACGCCCAGCACGACCAAAAGCTTCAATCGCATGATCAATTTGCTCAGGTGTGTGCGCCGCTGACATCTGTGTACGAATCCGTGCTTTGCCTTTAGGCACCACAGGGAAAGAAAAAGCGATCACATAAATGCCTTCACTGAGTAATTCTTGCGCAATATCGCTGGCCAATTTCGCATCATAAAGCATCACCGGAATAATCGGGTGCTCACCTGGAATCAAGTCAAAGCCTTGCTCTTGCATGCCGGCTCTAAAACGTTGACTGTTCTCACGTAAGGTTGCCAAACGCTGTTTACCCTCTGGGCTTTGTAATAGCTTTAAGACATCAACAGAAGCTGAGCTAATCACAGGCGCTAAGGCATTAGAGAATAGATAAGGGCGCGAGCGCTGACGCAGCCATTCGATCACTTCTTTTTTGACCCGCAGTGTAGCCCCCTGATGCACCACCGAGTGCTTTACCCAAGGTTCCTGTGATAATATCGACACGATCAACCACACCACAATGCTCAGGCGTGCCTGCACCATTCTCCCCCATAAAGCCAACGGCATGAGAGTCATCAACCATGACAATCGCATTGTACTTCTCAGCTAAATCACAAATACCTTGCAAGTTTGCAATAATGCCATCCATAGAGAAAACACCGTCAGTTGCAATCATCTTAACTTTAGCGCCTTTCTCATCGGCGGCTTGTAATTGCTTTTCTAAATCTTGCATATCATTGTTTTTATAACGAAAACGTGCTGCTTTACACAGACGCACACCATCGATGATACTCGCATGGTTTAACTCGTCGCTGATGATGGCATCTTCAGGACCTAATACCGTTTCAAAAAGACCCGCGTTCGCATCAAAGCATGAAGAATAAAGGATAGAGTCTTCTTTGTTTAAAAACTTCGCAATTTCTTGCTCTAAGTCCTTATGTACCGTTTGTGTGCCGCAAATAAAACGAACAGAGGCCATGCCATAGCCGTGCTGAGCTAATGCATCTTGCCCTGCTTTGATCAATCCTGGATGATTAGCTAAGCCCAAGTAGTTATTCGCACAGAAATTCACCACTTTTTGGCCCGTAGTAATACTGATATCTGAGCTTTGCTGACTATTGATCACACGCTCTGGCTTGTAATAGCCTGTTTCTTTCAGTGTTTCTATTTCTTTCGATAAATTTTGTAAAAACTTGGCTTCTATCATTGCTTTTCCTAAATCCTATAAAATCTTCGCTCACCATAACGAAATATGTGGCATTTGTCATCATACATTACAAACGAATTAATTTACCATGTCCCATCACTGCTAGCCAAACTTACACACAACTGAAAATCAATAAGCTAAGTTGCTATAGATCCCTCTCCCATTAAACGCTAGATTGACGCTGAAATTTAAAGAGGAGAACACAATGAAACTAATCAGACTTCTAGCAATGACATTAACAGGGTGTGCGATTGCAACAGCCTCCATCGCGTCCGATACTCCACCCCCGCTTCAAGGAACTCAATGCCAAGTCGGTCAACAATGCACAATGTCTAATGGCATGGCTTACTTTGAAATTAGTGCTAGCAGGAAATCTTATGGTCTCTATACATGCCAAATCATCTCTGGTGATAAAAGTAATACTCATGTCGTTACTGTGAGCACAGGCAAAGATGCTCAAAACCTATACTTAGCTCGTGTTGGTACACGTAAGTTTAGGCTATATATCCAAGAAAAAGCTCCCATATTTAGGAGATATAACGGAGTTGGAGAATTAAAATTTGTTGGCACTTCAAGTGATGCTATTTGGTGCAAGAAAAATTTCAAAATTCAGAATGATCAATAAGTAAAGCTTCGCGCCTCTTATCTTAGGGGCGTTATTTGCCCTTTTCATTTATAACATTCAATTAAATCAATATAATAATTCTATACAATAGATTCTATATAAAAACACTATAAATAAACTAACTCACTGTTAGTTCAATGAAAATGTAAATCATGTTATTTATACATAACAATACATTAATCCGTTACACCGCCTGTTAAACGCCCAATTATACAAATAGCTTCTATACTTCTGTTATTGGGGAGGGCCTGCTATGCCAGATATACTCGCAAGTGTTGATGCTAGAACACAACTCGTTGGTCGTAACCGTTTAGAAATATTACTATTTCACCTTGATGATCAACTATTTGGCATTAATGTTTTTAAGATCCGCGAGGTCATTAACGTCCCCTCACTCACCCAGCTGCCAAATTCACATGAGTCGGTTATTGGCGCAACCAGCATTCGTGGCACAACCATGCCTGTCATCGACCTCAACAAAGCCGTAAATGATGAATATACCTATGACCTTGATGATAAGGTACTGATAATTACCGAATACAACCGCAGCGTTCAAGGTTTAGTTGTTTATGGGGTAGAGCATATTGTTAACGCCTCTTGGGAAAGTATCGTTCCCCCACCCCCTGCAACAGGACGAGACCATTATATTACTGGCGTGGCTAAAGGCTTATCACAAGTCGAAGATCGCTTGGTTGAGCTCCTTGATGTTGAACGCGTCCTCGGTGATATTAATGATATGGAAGCGGATTTTAATGTCGACAGTGTCGATGATTTGGACGAGATCATTAAAAAAGTTGCCCATAAATACACGGTGTTAGTCGCCGATGATTCAACACTTGCTCGCCGTCACGTTAAGCGCACTCTTGACCAAATTGGTGTTAACGTTATTATGACTGACGATGGACAACATGCCTTGGACATTCTAGAGCATGACATTCCTCGTACCGCCGGCGATGTCAGTCGTAAATATTTAATGCTGATTTCTGATGTTGAGATGCCTGAAATGGATGGCTATTCACTCATAAAAAAATGTCGTGAACATCCAGGTTTAAAGAATCTTTTTATCATGCTCAACACTTCCATTACCAGCGTTTTTAATGAGGCTGACTCGAAAGAAGTCGGTTGTAATGAGTTTGTTGGTAAAATTAACCCTCAAAAAATTTACGATACTGTCAAAGAACAGATTCAAGTACGCATCAACAAAGCCGCAAATAAATAACAGTATTATACCTTTAGTGGTATACTCTCCTGATATTATTTATTAACATACTACCAGTCAGGAAGCGCTTTGATGAAATACCAACATACCGATATCCATCAACAAATATTAGACTTTCCTCCAGGTAAAGTTGTTTGTGTCGGTCGCAACTACGTCGACCATATTCGCGAGCTTAAAAATACCATCCCAACCTCTCCTCTACTTTTTATCAAGCCAGCATCCTCGATTATTAATCTAACAACGCCAATACAGTGGCCTAAAGAATACGGCGCTTGCCATTATGAGTTAGAGCTAGCTCTATTAATAACCCAGACAATTTCCAAAGCAAAGCCTCAGGATATCCAGTTAAATCAATTTTATTACGGCCTCGCCATTGATTTAACCTTGCGCGATTTACAAAGCCAACTGAAAGAAAAGGGGCACCCTTGGGAAAAAGCCAAGGCATTCGATGGTTCTTGTGTACTTAGCCCTTTTATTCACAGCCAAGAAATAAAGCAACTCGATAATATCGAATTTAAACTGTCTATCAATAATGAACTACGTCAGCATGGCTTTACACAGCAAATGATTACAGCCATCCCCAAGCTCATTACCGAAGCCAGTCGCTTTTTCACGTTAGAGCCAGGTGATGTACTACTCACAGGGACGCCTGCCGGTGTTGGGCCACTCAATCCAGGAGATAGGCTTGATTTTAGCTTAAATGATTATCGCTTTAGTGACACCGCCACAGTGATGTTATAACTAATACAGTTCTTCGTGTAAGACAGGAGCCATTGCAAGGGTTAAAGCCTCTATATAGCAGCTTTCCCTGCTCGCATGCCCATTGGTTAACAAGCCAATTGCTCCGCCTTGTTGTTTAATATTTTTCGTATTAAACAACCGATCCATCACATGCCCTAATTCTTCACCAGCAATTAACGCCTGGTAAATCACTTTTGGCAATGGCAAATTAGCACTGCGGCCGATCGATCGACCTTCTTGATTGGCAATAACCACATAGGCAAAAGTCGCAGGGCCATATTCAAAACAATCAACCCCTCCTTCCATCGCCACATAGAAATCAGCCTCAACTTGCTCTTTACAAAAGTTAACCCGGTTGATCGCCCCAATACGCGTTTCATCTTCCGTCATCGGCTGATCAGCGACCTGCGAAGGTGCATGCAGTCCTTCACAAGCTATGATGCTTTCAGGATATAATTCAATCATTACAGCTTTAACCGCATTGATTTTTACAGGGTTTTGCGAACCGACAATCACTTTAACGAGATCTTTTTTCATTTATTTCTAGCACGCTGTTATCTAAGACAAATTGATTCTAGCATATTTATCAAAGCAGCATGAAAAAAATAAAGTTTTTAACTGTTAATTAGTTATTGCTAAGTTCAGAGCCTATTCGCTTTCGATCATCCTTTAAATTATTATAAAATGGCGTAACACAAGGGCTTTTCCATAAATACTGCTTAACTATTTTTCCTAAATCTTTGCTTGCGCCACCCAGCACCAATTTTAACCACTTATCAATAGCGCCATTTTTTCCTTTTCTCTGGAGCAAGTAATTGCTCATTTTCTCCATAAACTCATCACTACAGTCATCAAGGCTCATTTTAGAAATACTAGAGTCATTTAAAAGACCAGGTTGAGAAATAATAGCATCAGCAAGATGCATAAAATCTTTATCACCCACCTGCTGCCACATATCCTGTGGATCTAAGAAAGCTCTCAGCGCATGTTTGGGAGTTTGATAAACGAGGCTTAAAAAATCATAATCATACTCACAAGTTTTATACACCTCTATCATGCCATTCATGGCGATAGTCTGTAAATCATCGAGGTATACCATAGAGTACTCCCCGACAAATTTATAGACAGCTCTAAAAGCAGCATCAAACTCTTTAAGATCACCATCTTCAAGCATTTCATGTAATGTATCAACAATAACACCTTCACCTTGCTCTTTTGCATTTAATTCCTTTAATAGCTCAAGCACTTGGTCAGAATTCTCAGCATTTTCCAACTCATCAAAAAAACTGCTTTTATATTTCATATTCCCTCCATAGACTATAAAAATAAACATGCAAATACAGTTATATACTAAAACAAGAAAAAATATAATTGAAAATTATAAATAATATCTATGCAATCATTTAATTACCTACAAAAATTTAATCTCATCGTAGCAAGTATAACTAGAATCAAACAAAGCGACATATGATAAATTTTAATAGAGTCCCAAGATAGCTTCTTTAAAAGGGGCTAAATAGCGATTTAATGCCACCCCTACAAAATAGTGATTGACTTGTTTTAATCAGTAAAAAATAACCAATTAACGAATAATTTTCTGTTAACATTAATTCTCTAACATAGCATTAACATTATTATCAACTTTAGAAGATACCTCTTTACTATTTTTCTTCATCGTTTCATAAAATGGTGTGATACAAGGTTTTAGCCATAGATATTCCTTTACAACTTCATTAAGGTCTATGCCTAATTTAAGCCATTTGTCCACTGCACCAACCTGCCCTTTTCGTTCTTTTAAATATTTATCCATTTTTTTTATAAATTCAGGGCTACATTTATCAAAACTAACTTTTAAAACAGCAGAGTTTTTTAATAAATCTTTCTGAGAAATAATTGCATCAGCAAGGTGCATAAAATCAGTATCTGAAAAATGAGTACAGTCATTACTTTTATCTAAAAAATCAAGCAATGCTGCCTTGGGTGATTTAAAACAGAGGCAAAAAAATTCATATTTATATTCTCCTGCTTTAAAAGCAAACATCATTCCTATCATCGCCATCTCTTCCAAATCATCTCTGTGCACCGTACTAAAGTTAGATTGATACTTGCAGACAGCTTTAAGTGACACATCAAACTCTTTGAAATCACCATCAGAAATCATTTTTCGAAGTGTACCCATAACAGTACCATAGTAATTAGTTCTCTTTACCTTCAAATCATCTAACAAGTCGAAAACTTCATTTTCATTTTCAGCATTTGACATTTTGCTAATAAAGTTACTTTTGTATTTCATGGCCCTCTCCTTAGGCAAAATCTCATTGAGCTGTATATAAACAAGCGTTATCTAGTTACTAGATATATATCAAACGACATAAGAATTATATGTAAAAATATATAAATTATTTATGCAATTATTTTATAAAGCACTTTCGCCAATATTTCCCTTAGAAGCAACATACTATTGCTGAGGTTTTTATTGGTACTTTTTATAAAGTTTAATAAAACCACCTAACATAATTAAAACCACAACATAAAACATTAAAATAAAGATAATATTTTTATTTGACTAATTATTTTCTATATATAAACTCACAAATAAATAAAAAATATTAATATTTTAAACTTATACTTAAATTAATTAAAAATAAAAATGATCTCTATATTCCACTTAATTTTACAGTAATCAAACTTTAACTTAGCCTTTACTAAGCACTAAATCACAGTTAATCCAGCTGCCGTATAACTAGAACTGTACTCACTAACAACCACAGAGGTAAGTCTCCATGAAAAAGTCTACACTCATCAAAGCAACACTCGCAGCAACAACATTAGCCTTAACTCTAGGCAGTTTAAGTGCCTATGCTAGCTCAAACGCAGATAAACCACAGTCATCACACAAACAAACAGTGAGCTATAGTAATCAAAACAGTCAAGGTGATGACCAGCAAAATCAATATCAAACTAACTCTGACCACGCCACAGACCAAGCAAAAACTGTTGCTTATTCAAATGCGGATAACAATAGTAATGATAAAAACCAAACTTATGCTAACGACAGTAACGATGGTGCTACTCAGCAAGCAAATTGACTCGCAAGCTCACAAGATTTAATAAGCAATTTAGCCTGAGTGGTAATATTACTCAGGTTTTTGCTTATTCACTTAATCCAACATTAAATTCATGGCATACTAGTGCTTTAAATTAAAGTACTATTATAACAACATGAAGAAACAGCCTAATATCGGCAGTGTCCGCGTCATCAGCGGTAAACACCGTGGCCGCAAAATCACATTTCCAACCCTGCCTGGTGTGCGCCCTAGCCCTGATCGCATTCGTGAAACTCTTTTCAATTGGCTAATGAACGATATTATCGATGCGCGCTGCTTGGATGTTTTTGCAGGTTCAGGCATCTTAGGCATCGAAGCATTATCACGCGGCGCAACTCACCTCACCGCCTGGGAGCAACAAAAGCCACTAGCAGCGAACTTACAGCAACAGCTTGCTACACTCGGCCTTACCGCTCACAGCACCATCCAATGTGCGGATAGCTTCACCCTACTTTCCAAAGCGAATGCATCTCCCTATGACCTTGTTTTTCTAGACCCTCCTTTTAATCAAAACCTAATCCCAAGCTGTTTAGACAAATTGCGATGCAATCATTGGATTCACGCCGGGTCTTATGTTTATATAGAGTCCGAAGTGGGCTATCAACTAGAGAGCAAGCTCATTTTAGAGTTTGAGGCTTTACGCCGTAAGAAAAGTGGTGATGTCGCTTACCAGCTCTTGCGCTACCAACCTGCTGCATGATGGAGTAGTGCAGCGCAGCTTGCTTTCACACTATTGCAGATGAACAATAGTGTTAATTTTAAAGTCATAAAAATTACAACGATAACATAGGATAATGCAGTTATGCCGGTGAGTTTATTTGATTTATTTTCCATAGGGATAGGTCCGTCGAGTTCTCATACCGTCGGCCCAATGCGCGCAGCCCATGCCTTTCTAGAAGAACTAAGCGATGAGCAATTTAACAATATCGCGACCTTAGAAGCTCACCTTTATGGCTCGCTCGCCATGACAGGCAAAGGCCACGCCACCGATAAAGCCACCCTTATGGGCTTAGAAGGCTATCTACCTGAGTCGATTGATCCTGCCATTGTCGAGCCTCGCCTCTATGACATTATTACTCAAAAAACCTTAAATTTAGCCGGGAAAAAACAAATTCCGTTTGATATCAATGAGCAGCTGATTTTTCATTTTGATGAGTTTCTCCCCGAGCACGCCAATGGCATGCGCTTTGACGCCTTTGATCAACAAGGCAACAAACTCATTGAAAAAACTTATTTTTCTATCGGTGGTGGCTTTATCTCTGATCTAGAAAGCTTCCATCAAGACAACTCAAACAAAAATAAACAAGCGCAAATAAATAAAGGCCCGAACCTGCCTTATTTATTCAGCTCCGCCAAACAACTGCTGACATTATGTAAAAAACATAATAAAACCATTGCCGAACTTATGTGGGCCAATGAACGCGCATGGCGCAGCGATGAACAAATCAAAGCGGGCATCCTCGAACTGTGGCAGGTGATGGATGCTTCCATAGCTGCCGGTACCACCGCAACGGGTATATTGCCCGGAGGTCTGGACGTTAAACGTCGCGCGCCAGAACTCTACAAAAAGCTAAAAGAACAGCAGGACAGTGGTCGCGGCTATGACCCAATGAGTTGGCTCGCTCAATACTCTATTGCTGTCAATGAAGAAAATGCGGCGGCAGGACGCGTCGTCACTGCACCGACCAATGGCGCAGCAGGAACGATCCCTGCGACGATTAAATATTATCTTAATTTTGAAAAAGAAGCCTCAGAGCAAGGGCTTATAGACTTTATCTTAACCGCTGCGGCTATCGGTATTTTATATAAGAAAGGTGCCTCGATTTCAGCCGCTGAGGTCGGTTGTCAAGGAGAAGTCGGTGTTGCCTGCTCTATGGCCGCCGCAGGCTTTGCCGCCGCACTAGGTGCAACCGTTGAGCAAGTTGAAAATGCAGCCGAGATAGGCATGGAGCATCATCTGGGTCTCACCTGTGATCCCATTGAAGGCTTAGTGCAAATTCCCTGCATAGAACGCAATGTCATGGGAGCCACACAGGCTATTGCTGCCGCACGCTTAGCCATGTTGGGAGATGGTGAGCACAAGGTTTCTCTCGATAAAGTAATTAAGACCATGCTTCAAACCGGCAAAGACATGATGTCGACCTATAAAGAAACCTCTCAGGGCGGTCTCGCCGTCAATCTCCCTGAATGCTAAAGCTAAAAATTGCAGATTCACCGAAATTCGCTTACCCTTAGGTCAGCGAATTTCAAAGAAGGCAAAACTCATGAAAGCGAAAGCAAATAACAAACTCCAGCGCAGCTACGTTAGTGATATCACAAAGCTTCTTAATAGCATGTCTGAAAATAATCCAAAAACAGAAGCCCAGCGTCAAGAGATCGAAAAAGCAGCGCGAATTACTGAGAAAATGTCGAAATAACTTGGCCCTATTTAAACATAAAAGGCCCGACCCCTTTAACACATTAAAATAATTTCAATATTCAAACAGAAAGTCGCTCGGTAACCGCTGAGTGACCTTCTTCAAATAACTTTCTAGGCTTTTGGCAAAATTTGACAAGCCCTTACAGGGAGTGATAATTTGCTCATTTTGCGTTATGATAAAAGGGCTTGCCGTTGCTTTCTTTAAAATCAGCGCCATCATGAGGATTTAACTCATTGTTAAGATTAACAGTTTTACTCTTGATCGCAGGTTTATCTGCGCATACGTTCGCAGCAGACTTCGCCACTGTCAATCATGAGTTTCAAGCAGGTCAATTCAAACAGGCCTTTAAAGATGCTGTGCCACTCGCAAGAGCCGGGAACCTTAACGCACGCCTTGAGGTCGGATTTATGTATGAGTTTGGCAAAGGTGTCCAGCAAGATGAGAAAAAAGCCGCCAAATGGTATCTTTCCGCTGTACATCCTAACTCATTTAATGCTCGCCCCCTAGAACGCGGTTGGGCATACTATGAAGGTCACGGTGTCACCCAGAGTGATAAAAAGGCCGCACAATGGTTTCGTATGGCAGCAGAACTTAGCCAAGATCGCTATTAGGAGATTAAATTAATGTTCAACTCAGCGCTAAAAAAATTATTACCCTTTGTCGGTGCTGGCGTACTGATTGCTTTCTTTCTTGTAAGCATCGTATTTTTCGCCTACGTGTTATTTTGGGGTTTAGTGATCGCATGCGTACTTTTCGTTGTTGCTTGGATAAAAAAGCGCTTTTTCCCACAAAAAACAGCCCACGCTCCCAATCAAAAGATTAAGGGACAAGTTTATGAGCATGAGGATTTCAAATCATAATGTCTTCGAATAATAACGACCCGTTTGAAAAAATTAACAACCAGCTCACTGAGGTCAGAAAATCTCTAGCGACAGCAAATGCAAAGACACTCGATGAGCAAAGTCTACACAGTCATCATGACTCTTTTATGAACTATTATGAAGAAGGCTTAGCCTTGCTCGATGCAATGAAATCTGAGCCTAGCAAATAGGCTCCCTTCTTCTCATTATCCCCTATTATCTATCTAGCGCGTTATTTTTAGGTTGTTATATTTTAGTCAATTAACCCTATTCAATTTTATTAACTTTGAAACTTTAAAAAGAGCAGTAAACCGTTATGACTCAAGTCCCCCGTAAAATTAAAAGCTTTGTCCGCCGTGAGGGCCGCCTTACCAAAGGCCAAGAACATGCCCTCGATAAACACTGGCCAAACTATGGCAAAACCATAGCGCAAGGCCGCTTTGAGCCTCAACAAGAATTCAATAATGACCTGCCTATCACCCTAGAAATTGGCTATGGCATGGGTAGCTCATTGGTGACAATGGCAAAAACCATGCCGAATAATAATTTTATTGGCGTTGAAGTTCATCGACCCGGCGTCGGTTCACTATTGCTGCAAATGGAACAAGAAAATGTCAGCAATATTCGCAGCTACATGGAAGATGCCGTTGAAGTCCTCAACCAATGCATTCCAGATCATAGCCTAAGTAAAGTGCAAATATTCTTCCCTGACCCTTGGCATAAAAAACGCCATCACAAACGTCGCTTAATCCAGCCTGAATTCATCGACCTACTCTCCCAAAAATTAACGGCAGATGCTATGATTCATCTGGCAACTGATTGGGAAAACTACGCTGAGCATATGATGGATGTGCTGTCGAATCACAGTCACTTTGAAAATACAGCAGGCGTGGGTGAATATATTCCGCGACCAGATTACAGGCCACTCACGAAATTTGAACAACGTGGTCAGCGCTTAGGTCATGGCACTTGGGATTTGCTGTTTAAAAAAATCAAAAAGTAAGCTAGACCTAACATATAAAAACAAAAAATAAAGATGGGGTAAGCGGATGACGCTTTCAATGATTTTTGTTCTCACCATCCTCGCTTGCACCATTATTTTATTCATCACCGAGTGGCTGCGCACCGATGTCACCGCATTGCTCGTCCTTACCATCCTAGGGCTTTCCGGCATTCTCAGTCCACAGCAAGCGTTCGCAGGCTTTTCCAGTAGTGCGATTATCTCGATCATTGCTGTAATGATTATCGGCGCAGGTATCGATCGTGTTGGCCTATCTAATTATCTTGCCCAATTTATTTTAAAACTCGGTGGCCGCAGTGAATCGCGCCTTATCGCCGCTCATGCCTTTAGCGCAGGTTTACTTGCAAGCTTTTTACGTAATGTTGGTGCCGTCGCCCTACTCATGCCTGTGATTAGCCGTATTTCCATGCGCACTCAAACCTCTAAATCCCGTCTGCTTATGCCCGTCGCCTTTTGCGCAATTATCGGCGGAACAATTACCATGGTTGGCTCAGGTCCTCTCATTATTCTTAATGAATTTATGGCTTCCGCCGGTCATGGCGCGCAATACCACCTTTTTTCCGTCGCTCCTGTTGGCCTTGCCTTGCTTGTTGCAGCAGTGTTATTTTTTCGCTCTCTTTGCACGTCATTGGCTTCCCATTGGCAAAGAAAAGCGTTTTGGAGTACGCAAAACTTACTTTCGCAATACTTACGGCATCGGCGGTCAATTTTTTGAATTGACCATTACACCACAAAGCCCTCTCATTGAGATGTCTCTAAAAGAGCTAGAGACCAAAATCCACAATAATATTGCCATCATCGGCCTGTATAACGAAAAAGAAATCAGCCTCCCCCCCATTGCGTAAAAGCATTCTAAAAGCACATTTTAAACTCGCCTGTCTTGCCGATGAAAAACAAATCAGTGACTTTGCCAAAGAGTTTAACTTAACTCTCGAGCCTCGCTTAAAAAAATTTGCAGAAGCGCTCAGCCCTGCTCGCGCCGGTCTTAGTGAAGTTGTCATCCCACCTAGCTCTGACTTAGTTGGCCAACAAGTTAAAAAATTAAAAATGCGTAAAACGCATGGCCTGCAGTTACTTGCCGTATTACGTGGTAAAAATTCACGCTTGGGCGATGAGATGAAATCCATGACCTTACGTGCAGGCGATACTCTAGGCATCTTTGCACCCTGGCAAGACCTCAGCCGACTTGAAAAAAACGAAAGCTATCTTGTCATCACCAGCGATTACCCCAAAGAACACCAACACCCTGAAAAGCGCTGGCATGCCCTCGCGATTGCTCTACTCACTTTAGTGCTCGTTATTTTACCCGCTGTCCCAGAGCCTTTGAGTCTCATGACTGGCGCGGTTCTTATGATTGTGACCGGTTGCATCCCTATAGAAAAAGCCTATCAATCGATTAGTTGGCGCACCGTTTTCCTCCTTGCTGGGCTTATCCCATTAGGCACCGCTTTACAAACGACAGGCACAGCACAATGGCTCACACGCGGTATTATTGATTTATTACACGGCTGGTCAACGCTCGAAATTGCTTTTTTAATTGGCATCATCACAACCTTTGCAACCCTTGTTATGACAAATGTCGGTGCGACTTTGCTCCTCGTTCCCATTGTCATCCACCTTGCCACAGACACTGGTGCAGATCCCCGTTTATTTGCATTGATTGTTGCTGTTTGTGCCTCTAATTCATTTTTCACTTCCATCTCACCAGGTCAATACGCTCATCACCGGCCCTGGCGGCTATCGAGTCAACGATTTTATTAAAGTAGGCAGTGTGATGACCTTCGTTTTTTTAATCATTGCCATCCCTGTGCTCTATTGGACAATATAAAACCAAGCTAAAAATAGACTAAACTCCAAATATGCTCGATTCAGATTTATTGGATTGAGTTGGGTATATTTTATGGAGTTTTAAATGTCATCCAAAAAAGCACTTTCACTGGCTATCGCAGCCGCCCTCACAGCCAACCTCAGCACAGCAACGATAACAATTCATGCAGCAACTAAATCTGAAAAATGCTACGGTGTTGCTAAAGCAGGCAAAAACGACTGCGCTACGCCTCACCATGCCTGTGCAGGACAAGCAAAAACAAGCGGCGATAAAAAAGAATGGATCATGATGCCTAAGGGCTTGTGCGATAAAATCATCGGCGGTATGGCAAAGTCCGGTTAGCACTTAAAAGAACTATTACCGTTATTTGGTGATACACTACTTACCTAACTTATAACTTTACAATGATAGAGGTTAAAGCAGTGAATATCATCGACAGCCATATTCATTTTTGGGATTTAAATAATAAAATTAACCAGTGGGTTTATAACGCAAAAAAAAGAGCTTCAACAAAATTTTTTACCAAATTCACTCCCTTGTAGTCAGTTTGTTCATATCGAAGCCCATGATTCTGCTATTAATACAACCAAAGAAATCGAATGGCTAGAGAGCCAATTAAACCAATACAATATGAATTACATTGCTTGTGGCAATTTTTATGTTCAAAATAATCACTTTCTATCACAACTAGAACAATTAAAAAAGCACCCAAAAGTTGTCGGCATACGTCAAATTATGTCTCACCATGCAGAGTCTAGCTATTCTCCTTGTAAAAGTAATGACCTTCCAGAAAATTTTACCCAAAAGTTATCCATGCTTAAAGATAATGGTTATATTTTCGAATGCCAAATGTACGCTAGCCAACTACTTAACATATTAGAGAAAATCGGTTCCTCTCAAGTAACAACTGCAATTGAGCATATGGCTTTGCCATTAATCAAATCTAGCCAAGAAATGAGAGCATGGCATGACTTAATCAAAGAAATAGCCAATTATAAAAATATTACTTTAAAGCTTTCGGGTTTTTACATGATTAATGACCAAGAGAAAGACCTGGACCAGTGCTTAGACGCAGTTTTATCTAACATACCAAGAAATCAACTCTGTTATGGTTCGAATTTTCCTGTCAACAACCATAATGATTATACCTTATGGCAAAGAACATTAACCAATAAATTGCCAAAGATCACACATCAAGATATATTTTTCAATACAGCGAATAACTTATATTTTAATAATTAACTGCTCGCAAAATAGAGCTACAATATTAGGCCATATCGATTCAAAATACTCGTGATGGCCTAATACTCATAACCGACCATCACGTTTATTTTTAAATTAAAGCAATTACTTTACTACTTGCCAGATTGAATCAGTAAAATAGTTGTGATCATCATATAAATTACTCGCTATTTTATAGCCAGATTTTTCAGCGAGCCGAGTAATATCCTCTACAAGATATTTATAGGAATATTCTAAATGAATCGCTTCAAATTCTTTAAAATCAAAACTTTTTTCTAAAGCTTCGATATAAACAGACTGAGCTTCTTTAGCAAGCAAATAGCTTTCCATCGCTCCTGTGATCGGGTTATAAATCCCATGATGCATAAACTTATTAATATCAAACGTACCACCAAGCTCGCGATTGATACGAGAAAGCATATTAAAATTAAACGCTTGTGTGACCCCTTGTGAATCGCTATAAGCTTTATTTAATACAGTAATATCTTTTTTCAGATCAAAGCCTATCAATAAATAATCGCCATTATTTAAGTGCTTCCATAATGCTCTTAGGAAAACCAAAGCACTTTCTTCATTAAAATTTCCAATCGAAGACCCTAAAAATAAAACGACATTAGTCCCTTGCTTATTATCTTTAATCCAATCGATAGCATCTAAATACTCTCCCACCACACCAGTATGAGCCAATTCTGGAAATTCTGATAATAAGCCTTGATCCAGTTCCGTTACCGCAGATTCTGAGATATCAATAGAAATATATTCAAAATCTACATTATTTTCAATAAAGTTTCTTAATAGAATTTTTGTCTTTCTGCCATCTCCCACCCCTAATTCAATTAGGTTAAATCGACGATTATTTCCTAGTCGCTCACTGATCTCATGGTTATATTTTCTTAAAATATTTTCCTCACTAGCGGTTAAATAATATTCATCAACATCTGTAATTTTAGAGAATAGATGGCTACCATTTTCATCATAAAAGTATTTAGAGGGGATACACTTATTCTCAGCAGACAAACCTGCCAACACATCCATTTCAAAGTTCTCTTTTAACTTATTCTTTTTAATCTCTATATTTTCAAGAATCTTAATTGCCATTATGTGTTATCCTTACACAGTCGAATACCGCTAAACATCCAACGTTTATCCGCATTAAAAAAATTTCTATAAGTGCTTCTGTAGTGCTGCTCAGGTGTTGCATAACACCCCCCTCGCAACACCATAGGGCCATTCATAAACTTACTATTATACTCTCCCAACGCGCCTTCAGGCGCAACATAACCTGGATAAGCATGGTATGAAGACTGCATCCATTCCCATAATCCTCCATGTAAGCTAATAAGGTGGTTATCATTTGTAAAATCAATTTGGCTTAAAACAGGAGCAAATTTTCTTTTTTCCATAAAATTATTGCTAACTGATAAAGCAAGCTCTTGACTGGCAACTTCCCACTCAAACTCTGTTGGCAACCGCTTCTTTGCCCACTTTGCAAATGCCGCAGCTTCATAAAAACTAATATGAGAAACTGGCTCATTCAAATCAACAGCTTGCTCACCATATAGCGTTTTATAAAACCAGTGGCCTTCTTTTTCAAACCAATACAAAGGAGCTTGCCAGCACTGAGACTGTATCAGCGCCCAGGCATCACTGTACCAATAATCTGGACAGTTATAGCCATTATCCTTAATAAATTCTAAATACTCCCCATTCGTAACTAGTGAGTTTCTGATTTGAAATGAGTCTATGTGAACTTTGTGCCTCGGTGTCTCATTATCATAACAAAACCGATCAATACCACTTTGCCCAATTTGATATAATCCACCTTTAACACTTAAATAACTAGCAGAGCAAGGATAAGAGCTAGGGTAATTTTCTGTTAAGTAACTCACATTAAATGGATTAACAGCAAAATTATATTTTATATCCATAAGCAATAATTCTTGATGTTGCTGTTCATGGTTAATCCCAAGCTCTAACAGAGACAAAATTTCCATTCTAGCCTTTTCATCCAAGTACCCTGTCAATAACTCATTAATACTAGCATTAACATATTGCCGATAATGTTTGATTTCGCTTACGGTTGGTCTTGATAATTGCCCCCTGTCACCTTGAATCCAGTGATTCCCCATACTTTTGTAATAAGAATTAAAAATCAGATGTAACTGCTCATTAAAACACTTGTAGTTTTTCAGAAATTTAACAAGAATAAACTGCTCAAAAAACCATGTCGTATGACCTAAATGCCACTTCGCAGGGCTAACATCAGGATGAGACTGTACGACATAGTCTTCAATTTCCAAACCTTCGCAAATCCATTCTGTTGTTGACCTCGTACATTCATAGGTATTTAACCAGGTACTTATATTATCAAATCGTTGTCCCATATCCATGTCATCATCACTCAAATAGACCACAAATCCATCCATTTCACTAGCCTAACAGCAATGCATCATCCTGCACAATAAGTCATTAGAATAACTCACATTATGTTAAAGTAGCTAACATTATGAAAAATATCAACATCAATCGATATTGTTTACTATGATCTATAAAGCAATCTACTGTGACTGTGTTATCGAAAGGCAAATTGATATTTAGGATCCATAGCTATTTTAAATCTATGCTCTAATTTGCAGAAAAGCTGATGTTGCTTCACCAAGTAACCAACCCGTTTACGGCTTACAGAAATTTTCTGTACTACCAACTGTCTTCCAAGATACAGCCACATTAATGCCGGAATTGCTGTAAATTTAGCAGAAGATTTGAAAAACCGGACAACCTTGGGCCACGTGTAAAAATCCACCTCCATAGGAGGTGGCTTTGCTTTAGGCACCCTAGAAGGGTGCTTTACCAACACCTAACAAAAGCTGACGATGCTCTTCTTCCTTCTCCTGTTTATCCTGGTGACGTACGTACCTCATAATAACCTCCTCATTCGCTCCAACTGAATCAACAAAATAACCTCGCTGCCAAAAGTGATTTCCCCATAACTGCTTCTTTCTCAAGTATGGAAACTTACTAAATAACCTGATCGCTGTCCGACCCTTAAGAACACCCATCAACTCCGAAACACTTAAACTCGGAGGTGTTCTTACTACTAAGTGCACATGGTCAACTCATTTGCTGCTAACAAAAGAAATAGTATCTAGCATGGGCACTCTTCAGGCATAGCCTCGACTAAACGATCACCACCTCCATAGGAGGTGGTTTTTAGATGGCAATAAAAATATCACATATATTCATTTTGATAAAATACAAAACCATAAAAATAAAACAATGCCGAATAATTTATTGACATGAATATTTAATTTCTTATAATTCACCATGCGATTTAAAAATATACACATGGATCATGTTATAGAATTAAAAACACTCAACACCAAGAACAAGAACTTGCTACTAAAAACGTTATGCCTTAATTGTTCAACAGCCTGATTTAATCTCATTAGGGTTTTATTCAGGCTTTATCATTAAAGAATTGATCAAATGTATTTAGATGAAATTGACACTAACGACTTACCCCCCAAGTTAAAATCAGAATTAATCGCCCCTTATAATGCTACAGCAGGGTCTCTAAGCGTTCTTGAAGCGATTCAATATGATAAGTGCCAAATTGATTTTTCAAGCTATAAAATGGACCCTCGAGCAGAAGTGAATAAATCTACTTGTAAAATTTACCGATGAGAGCACTAATTACTTTTGGATCTTTATTTTATGGAGTGCGTGTTTTTACAGGTGCTTTCATGCTTATCTATATGATGAATCAAGGTCTTACCTTAGCTGAAGTAGGCTATATTAAGGCATTTCAATCTATTCTAATGATGATTCTTGATGTACCTTTAAATTTATTCTCAGATAAGGGATTCAGAAAAATATCCCTTGTATTAGCAGCAATTTTCGAGGCAGTCTGGCTTTGTTTGATGGGAGCTGCTGACTCATTCAGTATGTTTATGGCCGCTGAATTTTTTAATGCAGTCGCTTTAACACTCATCGCCGGAACCTACAATGCATCACTTGTTGAGTCTGCCCGACTAAAAAATATTTCAGCTAAAGAATCTTTAGCAAAAAGCAATCACTACAATCACCTGTCGATGTTTATTTTTAGTTTAATTGGGATTAGTCTGGTCAACCTAATTGATGCATCTATTCTTTTTTATATTTCAGCATTATCAATGGCTGTAACATCAGTGGTTGCTATGTACTCAATTGACAATTTAGACTTCCAAACAAATAATAAGAAGAAGAAAATACTAACAATAAACTATAAAGAAATTTTAATTATTGTTCATAATTATAAGCCTCTATTTATTCTTCTTATTCTTGTTAATATAATTTTCAATATTTTAGCTCAATTTTGGCAGGTTCTTTTTAATAAAGGCGATAACATCCCTGCAATTGAGCTAGGAGTAACATTCTCATTTTTGCTTTTAACTCAATCGATTGCTTCTTACACCACACGTCACCTACCAAGAAGGTTTTCCGTTATACTAGCAAATATATGTTTTATTATCATTGCTTATTTGATCTACTGCCCCATTTATAGTCAATTCGCGTCCTATTGTGTAGCGATAATATTATCGTTCTTTGCCATTAGAATACTTTTGATTGAGCTAGAGTCCAGTATGCATGAATTAATCAATGATTCGATCAGAGCAACGACTGACTCAGTAGTATCATTGTTTAACAGAGTAGCATTACTAGGTTTATTTCCACTCATTGGTTATGGTATTGATATGTCTGGTGCGATGATATTGTCATTACTAGTTTTAATTATCCCAATATTAAGTTCACTATTATTATTTTATGAAAAATTTAAAGCACTTAAAATAAAAAGAATTTAGTCAATTTATTAGAGCAACTAACAAAAGCTATGCTAATTGCATTAGTAAGTAACCCTTGTAATATTAAAACCTTTGAAGAAAGCTATTTTTATTTTCAAATAACTTTATTCCAATGTTAAATCTTATCGTATATAGCCGAAAGGTGGTATAGTCACAACCGCTTCCAAGCTAAGCCTAATTCATCTAAATAAATTTAGATCAGCCAGACTCTATGCTGCATGATAATATAAATACGAAATAATATCATTAGGGGTAATCATACCAATAAGTGTATTATCTAAGCTAACTACAGGCAAAGCATGGAATAAATTATTTTTAAACAACTCAATTGCATAACACACTTGATCACCAGCATGCAACTTTATGACATTTATTGTCATAATATCAGGTATTTTTACCATTTTATTTAATAACAAGTCAGATTTTTCTCTATTGGAAAATCGGTCACTAAAATCTACTCTTAAAATATCAGATTCACTTATTATTCCTAATAGTTTTTTACTTTCAGAAATGATGGGTAAATGGTGTATGAAGTTATTTGAAATTTTATCACGTGCAGAAGTAAAGCTATCACCAACAGTCCCTGTTATTAAATCTACGCTCATGATGCTATCAACTGTTTTATCACAAACCATGAGAACCTCCTTAATAGGGTCTTATTAATCTATATAACTATATTTGGTATTCTAGTTTAAAGTGATAAAAATTATTTGATTTAAATCAATAACAATCTAATTAATAAAAATAAGTGTGTACTTAGCTAAAGTATTTTATATCTCTATGCTAAGCACACAAAAACCAACTAATTAAAACCGATAACCTACACCAATACCATAAACGTAGGGATCCAGGCGCACATCTGTTGTCATTGTATTATTTACTGTAGCGGTAGTTTTAACAAATAATTTTTTGATATCAACGTTAACAGACCAATTTTGGTTGATGTTATAATCAATACCTGCCTGCAAAGCCAAACCAAAGCTATTTTTGTAGTCAACAGACTGTACAGCAGCATTTGCTCCACTCGTATTCGTATCATAAAAATAGGTATAGTTGATACCTGCACCAATATAGGGACTAAACTTTTTCTCTGGGAAAAAGTGATACTGTACGGTTAATGTCGGCGGTAATATGCGAACGCTACCAAGATCAGTAGAACCAAGAGCAGTACCTGTTGCTATCAGGTGATGTTTGCTCGTGCCAAGGATAAGCTCCATTGCAATATGAGGTGTGAAAAAGTAGCTAAAATCAACTTCAGGGATAACTTGATCACTAACGTGCGTGACTTTTCCACCAATCACAGAAATAGTATCGCCACTCACGTCTGGGCTAACATTAACAATGCGGCCACGGACGAGCCAATGATTAAATGATCTAGTTTGAGCTGCAACATTATCAGCGGCAAACATAGCGCAAGGAAGGGCAAGGGTTGCTGCTGCAATGAGCAGTGTAATTTTTTTCACTTTCATTAGTACACACTCTAAAAATATTATGAACTGGATATTTTGTCGGTGCTTAGTATAACGGATACATTATAATTGTTTTTGACTTAAATCAATAAAACATTACTTTAAAATAATATCTTTGTTATTAACAACAAACATTATTAAATATAATATTTAAAAATAATTTAATTGTATTTTTTATATGCAGAATAATATTTAGATATTAAAACCACTTAAGATTATTCTAATTAGAAGAGGTTTACTAACAAATGAACTAACTTGATCTGCTGTATCTGCAAGGCAGAGAGAGCCTCTGCCCAAACTCATTCTAGTTTTTTTCTGAAGCAAGAACAAGCACATCACAGTTTGATTTATTAGCAACTGCATTTGCGACTGATCCTAAGGTGCCAAGAAAGTGATGGCGATGGCCATTTAAAACAATAAGATCAGCACCAATTTCGTCGGAAAATTCTATAATATCCTCTTTAGGATAACCCTCAACAAGATGCAAATTTTCTTCACCTACACCGAGCTGATCGCCTAGTTTGACCATCTGAGTTTTAGCTTCTTTCATCAATTGCCGCTCTAGTTCATAGTCACCAATATAACCATAAGTTGTTGCAATGGGTCGGACTACGTGCAATAAACTAAACTTAGCATTAAATAATTCAGCAAGGCTTTGGGCCTCTTCTGCAGCACTGTTACTTTTATCGTTCAAATCAGTTGCATATAAAACGTGTTGGTATCTTTTCGTCATGATAATACTCCTAAGGCTTGTTAGTAGCTCACGCTGATTTATGTATCAAAACACTCGTCTTGCTGATAAGAATAACAAGCTTTAATGAAAATAAATTGATCTATATCAAAATTACTGCATCTTCAAAAAATTATAAAAACCCCATTTTTGTTATTTTATCAACATTAATTATAAGCTTGTTTTGGCTGGTGTTGACAAAATGGCTCTTGGGCGAGGTGGTTTCCTGTCATTGTGTAGGCCCGGGCTCGACAGCCACCACAGACTTTTATAAATTCACACTGACCACAACGGTCTTGGTAACTTTTAAAATCCCTTAGTTGCTGAAACAACGTAGATTCTGACCAAATACTGGAAAGTGACTCTTGATTTAAGTTCCCAGCACTAAGCGGAAAGTAACTGCAAGGTAATACATTACCTTTAACATCGATAACGCAAATTTTTTGACCAGCTAAGCATCCTTTGCCTCCCCCCGTAGAGAGCATTAATGACTTTTTTCTTTATCGCTTTTCCTCGTGCTTTAGCCTGTTGAAAGCGAATACGATAATAATGGGGAGCGCAGGTGGGACGAACAAACATTTCATCCTCATCTTGCTCCATTTCATAGTGCCATTTTAATATTTCATCGTAGCTTTCTGTACTGATTAAATCACTGAATAAATTTTCGCCTCGGCCTGTTGGAACAACCATAAAAAGATACCATGCTTTCGCACCTAATGACTTCGCAACTTGGTAAACTTCGGAAATTTCATGTTGATTCTGCTTCGTAAACGATGAGTTAACTAAAAAAGGAATGCCTTGTCGCTGCAAGGTTTTTGCCGCTGCGAGTGTGCCTGAAAAAGCACCTTGCTGATTACGGAACAAATCATGAGTTTTCGCCGTTGCGCCATCAAGACTCAATGCGACCATATTAATCTTTGCCTGCTTGATCTTTTCAGCAATTTTAGGCGTGATTAAAGTGCCATTGCTTGCTAAACACATTCTAAGGCCCAGCCTGTGGCCATAGTCAGCAAATTCGAAAACATCAGGGTGAAGCAGTGGCTCCCCCCCGGATAGTACAACACTGATCGGACCAAATTTTGCAATTTGTTCTAATATCTCAAAGCCTTGCTGTTTTTTTACATCTGCAGTTGCCACCTCTAAGCATGACGATGAACGGCAATGGACACAACTTAAGTTGCAACGCCGAGTAATTTCCCAGGCGAGCCACTTTAATTCGAACTTCATAATCACTCTCTGAATTTAAATTTGATTAAATCTTATCTGCCTTTATCACTTCTTTCTTTGACCTAGATCAAAGTTAAAAGCTAAGCCTAGGATTATAGTTCTAGCGAAATTAAATTAAGCTGAGTAACTTTATGAATATCTATGGTTTCATTCATTTGCCCTGGTGGGGATATATTATCGCGGCATTAGTGTTAACTCATATCACTATTATCAGTGTAACTCTCTATTTACATCGGTGTCAGGCACATCGTGCCGTGAGGTTTCACCCAATTGTTGAGCATTTTTTCCGCTTTTGGTTATGGCTAACGACAGGGATGGTGACGCGAGAATGGGTCGCGGTCCACCGCAAGCACCATGCTTTTTCTGAGCGACCAGGTGATCCTCACAGCCCTGCGATATTTGGCATTCATAAAGTATTATGGATGGGTGTATTGCTTTATAAAAGAGCAGCAAGAGACCCTCAGGTATTAAAAAAATATGGTCATAATACACCTAATGACTGGCTAGAGCGACATATTTATACGCCACATAATACATTAGGCATATTTATAATGCTACTTATTGATTTAACCTGTTTTGGTGCGATTGGCCTTGCTATTTGGTTAGTGCAAATGGTGTGGATTCCATTTTTTTGCTGCAGGTGTAATCAATGGCTTAGGGCACTATTTTGGCTATCGTAACTTTCAGTGTGATGATACATCAACCAACTTGATTCCCATCGGGATTTTAATTGGCGGTGAAGAGCTACATAATAATCACCATGCCTATGGCAGCTCTGCTAAATTTTCAGTGCATTGGTGGGAATTCGATATTGGTTGGTTTTATATTAAATCACTTGAGCTTTTTGGCTTAGCCAGTGTGAAAAAGACCTTACCCAAAGTATCATTACTTCCAGATCGACATGAAGCCTGTAAAGAAACTCTAATGGCTGTGTTTAGCAATCGTTTTTCTGTATTAAATCGCTATTATAAAAAACGTACTACTGCCTATTTATAAACAAGAGGTTAAATCTAAGTCAAAAATAAAAAATAAATACTTAAAACTATTAAACCGTGACAATTACCACCTTGAGTCTCATCACTCTGAGAATCAAAAG
>NZ_MDTU01000001.1:2255975-2303602 GCF_001720395.1 Piscirickettsia litoralis | reverse complement strand
ATTAAGATTACAGGCACTTTGGAGTCAGGATAATAAAACCCAAAGCCAACTTGTAAGTGATTTACAAGCCTGGTGCCAGCAAGCCGAAAGTGAGGCATCGCCTGCGGTACTGAGTCAGTTTGGACGCTACTTAAGGCGCTACCGAGTGACTGTCTAAATAACCTAAATATAAATTTATAATCGGAGAGGGTAATGCTTCCTATCGAACATGTCGTTGATTTATCGCGGTGGCAATTTGGCATCACCGCCCTTTACCACTTCCTTTTTGTACCCCTTACATTGGGTATGACTTGGATTTTATTCGGCATGGAATGCCTTTATGTCAAAACAGGCAAGCAAGTCTATAAGGATATGGTCCGTTTCTGGGGTAAGCTCTTTGGCATTAACTTTGCCATGGGAGTCGTCACCGGCATTACTATGGAGTTTGAATTTGGTGTCAATTGGGCGTATTACTCTCAATATGTTGGTAATATTTTTGGTGCACCTCTGGCCATCGAAGGCTTAGTCGCCTTTATGCTGGAGTCTACTTTTTTTCGGTATTTTCTTTTTTGGTTGGGATAAACTTTCTAAAAAACAACATTTATTTGCAACCTTTTGCTTAGCCATCGGCTCTGCAATGTCAGCCCTGATGATCTTAATTGCGAATGGTTGGATGCAGCACCCTGTCGGCGCTTATTTTGATGTTGACTCTATGCGCATGCAATTGACTAATTTCTATGATGTCTTCTTTAATCCAACAGCACAAGCTCAGTTTGCTCATACGATTACAGGAGGGCTGGTAACAGGTGCAATGTTCGTAACCGGCGTCAGCGCCTATTATATTTTAAAAGGCCGTGACCTTGCATTTGCTAAACGATCCTTTATTTTTGGCTCATTTTTTGGATTAATTGTATTATTAGGTGTTGCTTTCTTTGGCGATCACGCCGGCTTAGATGTCGATGAAACCCAGCCGATGAAAATGGCTGCAATCGAAGGGTTATGGCAAACACCTAAAGCCCCTGCACCTTGGACCATGATTGCATTACCCAGCAATAAGGACCTCAAAAATACAGCTGAAATTAAAATACCTTATGCGTTAAGTTTAGTTGCGACCCACTCTTTGGATGGCACCGTCAAAGGTATGAAAGAAGTCATTGCAGATAATGTTATTCGCATGACTAATGGCCGTAAAGCTTATCTTGCTTTGGTTGAACTTAGAACCAAAAAGTCTACAAAGGGAACTCCCCTTTCACTCACTCAACTTGAACAGGCAAAAGCCACCCTTAAAAAATATGAAAAAGATTTAGGTTATGGCTTATTGCTTAAATCACATATGAGAGATATTGAGAATGCGACACCTGCCCAAATTGAAAAAGTCGCTCAAAAAGCAATTCCTGAGGTTTGGCCAGTATTTTACGCATTTCGCTTAATGATTGCTTGTTTTGGAATAATGTTATTAATTGTTCTTGCTGCAGGATTTTTTAATATTCGCGGCACATTATGGCAGCAACGTTGGTTATTTCGCACTGCTCTTTATATGATCCCACTGCCTTGGCTAGCTTGTGAATTCGGCTGGTTTGTCGCAGAGCATGGTCGTCAACCTTGGGTTGTGCAAGATATGCTGCCCACAGCAATGGGTTCATCTTCTGCATCCGTAGGGCAATTAAGCTTTAGTTTAACCGGTTTTGCACTGTTCTACACCTTGCTCTTTATTATTGAAATTTACTTGATGTTTAAATTTGCCCGCTTAGGGCCCAGTGCATTACATACTGGCCGTTATCATTTTGAGCAAGTAACAAATAATAAAGCCATCACTGAGGGCCATAAAGATGTTTGATTTTGCAACCATGCAAGTAATAGGTTGGCTTATTGTTGGCCTAACGTTAATTCTTTTTGCACTGACCAGCGGCTTTGATTCAGGCGTCGGTATTTTATTACCTTTTATTGGCAAAAATGACACAGAGCGGCGCTTAGCCTTAAATGTGATTGGCCCCACTTGGGATGGCAATCAAGTTTGGTTAATTACCGCAGGAGGAGCAATATTTGCAATTTGGCCGACGGTCTATGCAACCGCTTTTTCAGGGTATTATATAGCCATGCTGTTAGTCTTATGGTCATTATTTTTACGGCCTGTAGGCTTTGAGTATCGCTCCAAACTGCCTAGTCAAAAATGGCGCAACAGCTGGGATATTGGCATTTTCATCGCAAGCTTTGTACCTATTGTTGTCATGGGCGTCGCCTTTGGCAATTTACTATTAGGTTCACCTTTTAATTACGATGCTATTTTTTTACGCATGGATTATACCGGGTCATTCTGGAATTTATTAACTCCTTTTGCTTTGCTTTGTGGTGTTGTGAGCCTGTGTATGATTGTCACTCACGGTGCCGCCTATTTGAGTTGGCGAGCAGAGGGCATCGTTAAGATCCGTGCACAAAAAGCACTCTGCTTATTTGCCGTGCTATATGTTATCGCATTCGCAGCTGCAGGAATCCTTATTGCCTATAAAGTTCCAGGTTATACTCTGGGAACAAGTGCGGCATCAATTAATGATCCTTTGGCGAATGAGGTTACTCGTAAGGCGGGCGCTTGGATAATGAATTACCACTCATATCCATGGATGATCATTGCGCCAGCTCTCGGATTTTTAGGCGCTATACTCGCTATCCTTGCAACAAAATCAAACAAGCGCATCACCGCTTTTATTGGCTCTTGTGGTGTACAAGTAGGCACAATCCTCACAGCAGGATTCAGCTTGTTCCCGTTTATTATGCCATCAAGCACAGATCCGGCCCATAGCTTAACTGTATGGAATTCATCAACAACGCTGCACTCATTGAATTTAATCACTATCGTCGCTGTTGTTATGGTGCCTGTGATCGCTATCTATACAGCATTCGTCTATCGAAAAATCTGGCGCGATGGAGCGCTGAAAGAACAAGATATTCAGCGCGATCAACATACTTTTTATTAGGAGATTATAACTATGATGTATTTAGGCTGGTTATTATTTACGCTCTGTGCAACGCTATTAACAACAGTGATCGTACTTCATCATGATACCAAACATCATGATATATAAGTGCTTAAATAAATAAACTTTGCTTTGCAAGTAGAAAGTGTGCCCAACCATGAGGGCACACTGTTTTCTGATTAATAAATACCTACTCTAAACCGACTTAAACCGCTTCTGTAAATACTCCTGACAGGCTTGACCCAACTCTGGGTGATCCAAAGCATAGTCCAAAGTTGCTTCAAGAAACCCTAACTTACTGCCGCAATCGTAACGCTTGCCAGCAAATTCATAGGCCAAAACCCATTGATTTTTTAGCACTGCTGCAATCGCATCTGTTAACTGTATTTCCCCACCGGCACCTTTAGCTGTATTTCTTAAAGCTTTAAACACCTCGGCGGATAAAATATAACGACCAACGACCGCTTGGCGTGAAGGCGCATTTTCGGGTTTTGGTTTTTCAACCATATACGTGACACGACCAGACTGCTCTGTTGCAACGATGCCATATTTATTGGTATCTTGCTCAGGTACTTCTTGAACCGCCAAGACACAATCGGCTTGCTTATTATTATACTCTGCCACCATCTGACTTAAACATAATGGCCCGTCATTCGCAATTAAATCATCAGCAAGAATCACCGCAAAAGGCTCAGATCCGACCAGAGATTCTGCACACAATACCGCATGACCTAACCCTAACGGCTCTGCCTGACGAACATATGAGCAACTCACCCCCTTGGGTAAAACATCACGCACAATCGATAAAAATTCATCTTTGCCTGCTTCTTCCAAGCGTTTTTCCAGCTCATAGTGACGATCGAAGTGATCTTCTATCGCGCGTTTATTTGAGCTAGTCACAAAGATCAACTCATTAACACCCGCTGCTACCGCTTCTTCAACTGCATACTGAATTAATGGTTTATCCACAACAGGTAGCATTTCTTTAGGCGTGGCTTTAGTTGCAGGCAAAAAACGTGTGCCCATCCCCGCGACTGGAAACACCGCTTTTTTGATCACAGTCATAATTGCACATCCTTCATCAACCACTCACCTCGACCAATACAACGATAAACAATACCTAAATTTTGCAGCTCTTCGGTATCATAAATATTACGGCCATCAATAATTACCGGTGTTTTTAAGATATTTTTAATTTCTTTAAAATCAGGGCTTCTAAACTCAGCCCATTCGGTCACAACAATTAAAGCATCCGCCCCCTGCAATGCGGCTTCAGCATTTTTAACTAAGCTTAAATCATCCCGCTCGCCATATACTGCACGGATATTATTCATAGCGGCCGGATCATAGGCCTGGACTTTCGCCCCGTGTTGCCATAGCCCTTCCATCAATACACGACTCGGGGCTTCACGAATATCATCTGTTTTTGGTTTAAACGCTAACCCCCAGACAGCGAAGGTTTTACCTCGAAGTTGGCCTTTAAATTCACGTAATACTTTATCTAATAAGGTTTCTTTTTGCTTTTCATTAACTTCTTGAACCGCGCCTAAAATTTTCGTATCAAAGCTATGCTCTGCGGCCGTATGAACCAGCGCACGAACATCTTTAGGAAAACAAGAGCCACCATAACCACAGCCCGGATAAATAAAGTGATAACCAATGCGAGAATCAGAACCGATACCTTGGCGCACCATCTCAATATCAGCACCGACCCGCTCGGCCAGCTGGCTCATCTCATTCATAAAGCTAATTTTAGTCGCAAGCATGGCATTGGCTGCATATTTTGTTAATTCTGCTGAACGAATATCCATTGCAATTAAACAGTTATTTTTCTTCGTTAACGGCGTATATAAGTTTTTCAACCGCTTTTCAGCCTGCGGGTTATCAACACCAATCACAACCCGATCCGGATACATAAAGTCTTCTATCGCCGCACCTTCTTTTAGAAACTCGGGATTAGAGCTAACATCAAACTCATGAGCTAATCCACGCGCACCCAGCTCATTATTAATCGTCTGGCGTACTTTATCAGCCGTGCCCAAAGGAACCGTTGATTTGTCAATAATCAGCTTATAGTCATTCATATGTTCACCGATACTTTTAGCAACAGAAAGCACATATTGTAAATCAGCCGAACCGTCTTCTTCTGATGGTGTTCCCACAGCAATAAAAATAAACTCACCTTGCTCAACAGCGTATTGAATATTAGAAGTAAACTCTAGGTGCCCTGACTCTTGGCCACGGACAAGCAATTCGTCCAAACCCGGCTCATAAATGGGGCTTTTGCCGGTCGCAAGTTGTGCTAATTTTTTCTCGTCCACATCAACACAAATGACCTTATTACCAAGGTCAGCAAAGCAAGCTGCCGTCACTAAACCCACATAGCCTGCACCAAATACGGTTACTCTCATTGATATCGCCTTATCTATTACGATGAACCCACCTATTGTACCGACTTTCACTATTGCAAGCCACCTAGGAAGCCTCTACACTGCTTTCAACATTTATTTAAGGAGTCTCAGCCATGAAGACAGCAACTTGGGCGCAGCTCGCCAAACATCAACAAGAAATAAAAAAAATCGCACCTGCGCGACCTCTTTACTGCTGGCAGCAAGCGCTTTGATCAATATTTTAAAAAAGGCCCACATTTAGCCATTGATTTTAGTAAGAATCACTTAACCAGCGACACAATTACACTGCTCACAGCACTTGCCGAAGAAAGCCAGCTTGCTGATAAAATTCACGCCTTAACTCATGGTAAGAAACTCAATATCACTGAAAATCGTGCCGCCTTTCATACTGCCTTAAGAATTCCCGCACAAAAACGTGATCAATTGCCCAAAGAAATCGCCGATGAAATTAGCGCTGTTCATGCTCAAATGCAGAGCTTATGCGATAAAATTCACCGCCAAACACCTCTTTACCCCCAAGGTCAAGCTATTACCGACATTGTCAATTTAGGCATCGGTGGTTCAGATTTAGGCCCCGCGATGGTGGCAGAAGCCTTAACGCCTTATCATAAAAAGCAGGTACGTTGTCACTTTGTCTCCAACGTTGATGGTAATCAACTGCACAATACCTTAAAAAATTTAAAGCCTGAAACGACTCTTTTTATCATCGCTTCTAAATCATTCACCACCCAAGAAACCTTTGCCAATGCAAAATCAGCGCGCAGCTGGTTAGAAGCGAGTTTATCAACAGAGCAAACTAATCATCACTTTATGTGTTGCACCAGCAAGCCTGAAAAAGCCGCAGAATTCGGCATATTACCCGATCATATCCTACCGATGTGGGACTGGGTCGGCGGCCGCTATTCACTCTGGTCATCCATCGGTTTACCCATTGCTTTTGCTATTGGTTTCGATAATTTTGAAAAACTGCTCGCCGGCGCTCACGATATGGATGAGCACTTTCAATCAGCCCCCCTCAGTGAAAATTTACCAGTCATGATGGGCTTAGTTGGCCTTTGGTATATTAACTTTTGGAATACTCGTTCACACGCTTTATTACCTTATGAACAAATGCTCGCCTTATTCCCTAATCATTTCCAACAAGTTGATATGGAAAGTAACGGCAAGCATGTCCAAGTCACAGGAGAGAAAGTCAACTGGCAAACCGCGCCTGTTATCTGGGGGCAACCTGGTACTAATGGTCAGCACGCCTATCACCAAATGCTCTTCCAAGGTACTGAGCTTATTCCTATGGACTTTATCGTCGGTTTGCGCACTCATAGCCCTTATCAACAGCAACACCAGATGCTAGTCGCCAACTGCTTTGCCCAAACACGCGGCCTGATGTGGGGACGCAATGAAGATGAAGTTTACCAGGAAATGATAGGCCAAGGCATCAATAAAGACGAAGCCCGTCGCCTCGCTCCTCATAAGGCCATTTCAGGGAATCAACCAAGTACGACAATTATGTATGATAAGCTCACTCCTGAAAGCCTAGGTGCCTTAATTGCCCTTTATGAGCATAAAGTCTTCGTTCAGGGTATTATTTGGAACATTAATTCTTTCGATCAATACGGAGTTGAGTTAGGCAAAGTCATCGGTCAAGAGGTCTTATCTCAACTTCAAGGCGAATCAAGCTCCGAAGGTTATGATGCATCGACGCAAGGTTTAGTGAATTATTTTCGCAATCACCAATAAACCCAAGCTTATCTAAAGTTAAATAGATCACGCTATAAAAATTAAAGGGGCCATACATCGCCCCTTTTTATTAATTAAAACCCATTAGACATATAAATTTCCCAGTGCATCATAATCCACCTCACCTTTGGCCCACAGCTCTCTTTTGCCTACAGCATACTGGGTAAATGCAACGGGATATTTTTGTGATAACTTAAAGACACGCCCCATATCTTGGCTATAGCCGGCCCAAATACTCTCATGCTTTAATGCAGGCAAAGAGTCAAGTAAAGGTAAAGTTTTAACAGACACATAGACAATCACCTGGGTATGGTTTTTCTTATCTAGCCAACTCTTATTTAACTCTTGGAAAAAATGGTTGAGCTGAGTGATGTCTTTTTTGATCATGGTGGCGATAAATGCTATCGATATCAATCGCAAGAACAGCCGGTCTAATATCACCAACTTGCTTTAACACGTTATAAATGTGGTTGATCTGTTTACTACCATTATCTTGATAAGAATACACATGATAAGGAATCGCTTTAATTCCTTGCTCTCTCGCATGCGTAAAATTATAAACAAAACGAGAGTCTATTCCTTGGTCTCCTTGTGTTGCCTTCATCAAAACAGTGCGAACACCTGTTTTTTTCAGCCTGAGGCCATTGGATAACGCCGCTATAATGTGAGATATCAATCACCCTCGGTGCTGCCATACCTGCTCCAACTAAACCCAAGCTCAATAATGGAATTAAGCTAAGCATCCACTTTTTCATTACTGCCCCTTTAACTAAACTCAATGATAAAAGACCAACATAGCGAGTGCCGGCTCAATTAATCTAACATACGCAACTTAAACAAAAAAAGCGAATAAAGCCTTAGAAAAACTATTGACTTCATTGAACAAGGAGATTAGAATTATCAGCGTTTTATTGGGGCTATAGCTCAGCTGGGAGAGCGCTACAATGGCATTGTAGAGGTCAGCGGTTCGATCCCGCTTAGCTCCACCAAAAAACAGCCTGTCCCCTTCGTCTAGTGGCCTAGGACACCGCCCTTTCACGGCGGTAACAGGGGTTCGAACCCCCTAGGGGACGCCACTTTTCAGGCTATATATGAATAAATAACAGGAAACTTTGTTAACCTGTAGACGATGATGTGTCATTCATTGTCGATGACTTGCTCGATAATTTTCCTGTGACCATTCTCAAACGTTGCCTGAAGCCAGCCCCTGCACTGTGATGAAAAACTCTTTACCAGCTAATTACAACTAGCATAATTTGTGCAGGCCATTCTAATAGGATGGGACAAGATGTTACAATTTCTAAAACAACCTATCTACCAATATATAAAAATAATATTTTTCTAACTAGCAATCCATTAAATAAATAGTAAAATGGCCAATTTTACAACTAGATATAGCTCGCTTTATAGATAATTTAAGGGTTTTAAGTGATTAATATCTGTGTATTTTTTTGTGGCACTGGTTCGCATTCTGGCTCTGATACAAATGTAGTAACATTATTTAATAACTGCACAGAAAAGTATAAAATTATTATAGATGGTCCTGGAATGGACTCCTATCGTGATGAATACGAGAACGCGCATCTATTACAAAAAGCATATGTTTCTTTAACCGGGCTAAAAGGAATGGGATCTGGAGAACTTGGCCAAAATAACTGGTATAGCAATTGCAAAAGAGCATGCGACTATATTATCGATTTAATTGCCAAAAATGCAGGAAATTTTAAACTTTTTTTCTTTGGGTGGTCCAGGGGAGCTGTGAGCGCTGCCGCTGCTACTAACCTATTAGTTGACATGGTAAAGAAAACAGTCATAGCATCTCGCACCGGCTACTTGGAGCGAATTGAAAAAATCCATTTATATTTAATTGACCCTGTTCCAGGCTCACCACTAGATCGCACTTTATTCTTTAGTAAGTTCCTCGGTAATGGACTCAAAGGAAGGGGTTTTGATTATTATTCAGTTACTGACCAAGTTGATTGTGAAGGCATTGTATATTATTCAGACAGTGGTAATATTGGGGAAGTTGACTCTAGAATGTTTAACACACCTGGCTTTAGTGCCCTAGATTTCAGTCACGATAGCAGATTTAATAATTATTACTTTAGAGCAAATCATGGCCAAATTGCAGGGAAAAATTTAGGGCTTGCTAATAGGACAAATTCTGAATTTAAAAGAGTAGAGTCAACATCAGGCTTTCTTGTCTTACTTTCCATGGCAAGAAAATCAATGATTTCTGGAGTGAGTTATTCTGACCTATTTTTAAGAAATATTAATAAGTTATCTAGAGAGAGCTTGGCCCTATATGACAAATTATACAAAGAGCACCCTTCATCAAAAAGAGGCTTTATCAGTAAAAGTCCTACTAAAGTTCCTTTAAACTCTCTTGTCAATCAAGGTTTAGTGAATGCTCCTGATGCAGGCATGCTGAGCCTTTCAGAAGCTATCCCTGAATTATTGGATATATTTTTCAACACAGCAGGCAGCGAAAGTAGCCGAATTCAACAATTAGCTAGTGACATAAAGTCTGAATTTAGCATGTATTTTAAAGGCCATAGACTAAAACATAAGAAAAGAGCTGAAGTAATACAGGGTCAAATAGAATTTATTTCAAGAAATAACACTGGAAGATATAAACTTTATATACATAAATTAACCCAAATTATCGACAGTCAATTAGAGACAATAAAAAAAACAGTAAGGAGATATGATGAAGATAAATTTTATAAGCTTTTAACAAGGTTAAAAAGGCTTATAGAGTTAGATAGTGCTCAGAGATAATTAGGAAACTAGAAAACAGCCTTGAATCGGTTGATGATTGAATTCGAAGGCTGTTTAATCGAGTCTATTTAAACGTGGCGTTTACACAAAATTACTTACAATGGCAGGTTAACCTTTTCACCACCATCTATCATCTGCTAACACTGGGTTTAATAGAGCTTTGCATTTAAAACATACTTTTTCCTTATGATATCCAATCTTTCTTTTTGGTGAATTTATAGGGATTATACGTTCTCCACCTATTATAATTTCATTTTTGTATAAGGGCCTATACATAGCATCAACTTGGTTAGTACAATCAGAGCAGATAACATGGCCACACAACCTGCAATGATGCTTTCCAGTCGATAATAAGCCTGGAGATATTGGATTATCACAACATTGACAGCAAGCAGAATGACGGTCAGGCACCCACTTCGAATATTTCATAGCCCTCGATATCTTTGACTGATAAAGACTCAATAAAACTTTTTGACTAGCATGAATTCCAAAAATTTTTAATAAACTTTTTCTATCACCTACATGATGCTCACCATGATTTGGATCGAAAGTTATATAATTATTTTTCCCTTTAATCCTAATAGCAACAGCGTGGTTTCTTTCAATGAAGCCAATAAGAAGGTAGTACTGACAATCAGGTTTAAATACTTCTTGTAATTCTAAAATATCTTTAGCCTGAACAGTATCCGCATTTTTTAACCTATCAGTATATTCAAATAACACACTTTTATAATTATCTGGCCAATGATTAATCGTTACATGATCTCGTATCCATCGATTTTTTGGGGCACTGAAATCTAGTTCTTTTCCTGAAGAGTCAAGAGGAGGAAAAAGCTTTCCTGTATATTCCTTAACGTCTTTATATTTTCCTTTATTTTTCTCAGCATAAGCAAGAACAAACTTTTTATAGTCAGGCAAGTCTTCCTTGCTTGTTGATAGTTTTAAGTCATGCCACAATATCCAAAGTCGGCTTAAATGCGAGCACATACCCTTTTGTCTAACTTCAGGGCATAGTTCCAGAAAATCTCGCTTTTGATTAAATTTCAACCTAGACATAAAGACCTTTTATTATTTTTAATTTTTAAAATAAAAATTTATATCAATAAAATAAAAATACGATTAATCACAGATAAAATAGCATTTACTGATATAGTATTTTTTAAAAAATTAAAACAACTTAAAAAAATCAATTTATCTTATTAAATTTCGTGTAAGAAGGATTATCCCGCTCATCGTGGCCTGCTTCTAAACATTACAAACCTTTTGATTTTCCATGGATTTTTAAAATAATCTCTGCATAAAATTCAGCTAAAAAAAAGAACTCTTAGCTTGAGCTCTTTTGCTTAACCATCACCGCCGCCGTTGTCTATTGCGCTCGGCTTGTGGTTTTCTTGATTGTCCTTGTTTTTTCTTTGGCATTTCTGGGATAGAAAACTTCACCGACTCAGCGAGTTTATCCAGCGCTTTGCCTTCGATATATTCCCACTTACCTCGCGGCACCCGACGCGGTAAACTGACGCTACCATAACGCACACGCATTAAACGGCTTACTTTTACCCCTTGAGACTCCCAGAGCCTGCGCACCTCACGATTGCGCCCTTCACGTAAAATCACATGATACCAACAGTTCGCCCCATCACCACCTTTATACTCTATGCGATCAAAAGACGCCGGGCCATCATCGAGTTCAACCCCTTCTTTAAGGTTAATAATCGTTTCATCTGTAACTTGACCCAATACACGCACCGCATATTCTCGCTCGATTTCATAGCGTGGATGCATTAAATGATTCGCTAATTCACCGCTCGTTGTAAATAATAATAAACCACCGGTATTAATATCTAAGCGGCCAACCATAATCCAACGGCCTTGCTTTAAACTGGGTAAATTATCAAAGACGGTCTTGCGCCCTTCTGGATCATCACGAGTGCAGACTTCACCTTCAGGCTTATTGTACAGAATCACCCGAGGGCGCTCTTCTTTTTGAATGAGTTTGACGAGTCTACCATCAACAATAACTTTAGCATCAGGCGTTACACGCATACCCGTTTGGGCTACTTCACCATTGACCATCACCCGACCATCATTAATCCAACGCTCGATCTCCCGTCGTGATGCCAGTCCTAACTGAGCAAGAACTTTTTGTAGTTTCTCACCGTTCTCTTTATTTTCTGTCATTATTTCACCTAATCTTGTTCTTCAACAAGCAACTCTGGTTGCTCTTGCTCTTGCTCTTGCTCTTGCTCTTGCTCTTGCTCTTGCTCTTGCTCTTGCTGAGCCTGCACAGCTTCACGCTCTGTTTCTATGCCCGGCAAGGTCAATTCATGGCTTTTTGCCACCTCTTCTAAATCGCGAACTTCTGCAAGTGTTGGCATCTCATCCAAGCTCTTCATACCAAAGTGCTCTAATAATTGTTTAGTGGTTGCATACATAGCTGGACGCCCCGGTACTTCTCGATGACCAACCACACGCACCCACTCATGATCTAACAGAGTGCGCATAATGTTCGTACTCACCGCCACACCACGCACCTCTTCGATCTCAGCACGTGTGACAGGCTGGCGATAAATAATCAGAGCAAGCGTTTCTAATAGGGCGCGAGAATAACGTTGTGGTTTTTCTTCCCACAAACGCGACACCCAAGGGCTATATAACGCTTTAGCCTGAATACGAAAGCCGCTCGCGGTCTCGCAAATTTCGATACTGGAATCTTGCCAATTTTCAGACAATTCAACGATCATGGCTCGAATTTCATTTTCTGCCGGCTGACTGTCCTCCGGAAATAAGTTTTTCAACTCATTGAGGCTTAAACTGCGGCCCGCACTAAACAAAGCCGCTTCTATAATTCGAATTACCGGTTCAGTCTGCATGGGATACTAATCTCACATGAATCAAAGTCCGTGGTTCATGCTGAACCAGCTCAATTAAGGTATTTTTGACAAGCTCTAGAATCGCTAAGAAAGTCACCACCACCCCCTGACGCCCTTCTTCTAGGGTAAACAAGGCAATAAATGGGGTAAATTTCTCAGTATTTAAACGCTCAAGAACACTCCCCATGCGCTCACGCACAGAGAGGGCTTCACGTTGAATCTGGTGCGATGAAAACATTTCAGCCCGTTGCATCACCTCACGCAAGGCTGCAATCATCTCATTAAAGTCAACCTCAGGTTTAAGCACCTGACTTTCATCGATCATGACCGCTTTGTTATCTATACTGACTTGAAAGTGATCTCGACCGAACCGCGGCAACTCATCAATATCTTCAGCGGCTTGGCGAAAGCGCTCATATTCTTGCAAACGTCGTACAAGTTCTGCGCGCGGGTCTTCTTCCTCACCTTCTTCAGTTTCAGGCCGCGGTAAGAGCATTCTTGATTTAATTTCAGCAAGCATCGCGGCCATAACCAAATACTCTGCGGCAAGCTCGAACTGAACGTCTTCCATTAAGCCAATATATTCCATGTATTGCGTTGTAATCTTAGCGATGGGAATATCTAAAATATCCATATTCTGCTTGCGAATCAAATACAGCAATAAATCCAGTGGCCCTTCAAAGGCTTCTAAAAATACCTTTAGCGCATCTGGTGGAATATACAAATCCTGTGGAACCTCAGTCACCCACTCTTCAGCGACACGGGCAACCGGCTCTGCAACAGCTTCGGGTAAGAGTTCAGCCACTTCACTCATACTTATTAATGCACCATAAAGATCTCAGGATCCCCTTTACCTTGACGCAGAATCACCGGCGCGCTTTCGGTCCAATCGATCACTGTCGTCGGCTCAGCATAGCTGATGCCACCATCAATAATCACATCAACAACCTTGCCTAACTGTGTTTCTATATCAAAAGGATCTGCCAATGGGGTTTCTTCATCCGGCAAAATCAAACTACTATTAATCAACGGCTCACCAAGCACGTCTAAAATTCCAGCAACAATCGGGTGATCTGGAAAACGCAGGCCGATAGTTTTCTTTTTCTCATGCTGTAAGCGCTTAGGCACTTCTTTGGTTGCTTTGAAAATAAAGGTATAAGCCCCCGGGGTTGACCGACGCAACATCCGATACGCCACATTATCGACACGGGCATATTGACCCACTTCGCTTAAATCACGACAAAGCAAAGTGAAGTGATGCTTATCATCCAAACGACGAATCCGGCGAATACGCTCCACCCCTGTTTTATTGTCGATATGACAACCCAGTGCATACCCTGCATCGGTCGGATAAACGATGACCCCTCCACGCCGAATGAAATTAACGACTTGTTCTATCAAGCGTTTTTGTGGTGTCTGTGTATGTATCGCGATCATATGTGCCATAACCGCCGCTCCTCTCCACTTTAATTCTTTATGCTAAATGACGAATAATCCAGTGATCATCGCGCAAATTTTGCAGCCTATTGTATAATAAGATCGGTTACAATAGGTCGACTTAGATACAAAGTAAAGAGTTTAACATATGAAATTTGTTCTCAACATCGCTTTATTATTAGCATTTTTTATCTCATATAAGATGTATAACCTCTATGTGGCAACGGCTGTGCTCATCATCGCTGCCATCATCCAAACCGCAATTCTCTATATTGCTTATCGCAAACTCGAATTTGCCGAATGGCTGACCGTTATTCTCATCATTGTCTTTGGTGGCGCAACCTTACTCCTGCACGATAAAGAGTTAATTAAATGGAAATTTAGCGTCGTCAACTGGGCCTTTGGCATCGGCATCATCGCTAGTCAATACTTCGGCAAGAAGCCAGTCATGCAGCGTCTGCTCGATCATGCTATCACCATGAAAGCAGAAATCTGGCGTAAATTAAATATGGCCTGGGCCATTTTCTTCTTGCTCTTAGGCACGCTGAATATCTATATTATGTACCACTTCTCCGATGATGCTTGGGTCAACTTCAAAACCTTTGGTGACATTGGCTTAACCTTAATCTTTATTGTCTGCCAGATTTTCTATCTAGCGCGCCATATTGAACATGACAAAGAAAAGCCATAAAGTAATTCAAAATATTAGACAATTAGGATAACAACATGCTCTATAGCTTTTTCTGTTATGACCACCCAAATAGCCTTGATAACCGTGCGAAGTCTCGCGCAGCACACATCGAACGCTTGCAAGCACTACAAAGCGACGAGCGCTTAATTATTGCAGGCCCCAACCCGGCTATCGATAATGAGACTCCAGGGGACGCTGGCTTTACTGGCAGCCTCATCATTGCAAAATTCAACTCGTTACAAGATGCACAAGCGTGGGCAGATGAAGAACCTTATCTAAAAGCAGGGGTTTACTCTCGTGTTGAAGTTAAACCCTTTAAGCAGGTCTTTCCACAATGAATGAAACGCGAGTTGAAATGATACGCCAGCGCTTAGAACAAGCACTTTCTCCCGCGAGTCTTGAAATTATCGATGATAGCCATAAGCACATCGGCCACGCTGGAGCAGCTTCTGGTGCCGGGCACTTTACCGTTAAAATCAGCGCTAAAGCACTTACAGGCAAGACACGCATTCAGCAACATCAATCTATCTATCAAGCCTTAGCTGATATGATGCCGGCCGAAATTCATGCCCTGAGTATTAAAGTCCTGCAAAACTAGCTATCTCATTATTATTTTACTATTAAGCACTAGAGGTTAACCATGAGCTACGAAACACTAATCAGCGCCTTAGACATTTCAACTATTACCAAGATGAAAGAGGCATTAGAAATCGGCAAATGGGCTGATGGTAACCCTTTATCTGCCGATGAAAAAGATCGCTGCATGCAGCTAATCTTAGCCTTTGAACAGCAACAAAACCCCAAGCAAGACCTCGAAGATGATTATAATCCACGCAAACAAACTCCATGTGCTTCAAAGCAATCCGCTACCGTCGTCGAAAGCCAGGCCACAAAAACAGAAGCTGTTATTCATTTCAAAAAATAACAGCGAATAATTTTTTAAATAATAATCAAGCGATATAGAAAATTGGCTCAAACTCTCTTTTTTGATTTCGATGGAACCGTCGCCGATAGCTTTGCCACGGCCATCGACATTATCAACACACTCGCTCACCAATATCACTTTCAAACGGTTCAAAAAAACGATATTGCAGAATTAAGACAACAAACACTCAGAAAAACCTTTAAAAAATTGGGTGTAAAGTGGTACAAACTGCCGCAAATTATGATCTCAGCCAGGCAGTTATTTAGCCAAAAACTTCATCAAGTCCCTATCTTTGAATTTTGGCAGCCCACACTCGAAAAGCTCAGCCAACAGAACAATATTCAGCTGATTATTTTAAGTTCCAATAGTCCAGAGAATATTCGACAGTTTTTAGATCAATACCAGTGGAGTCAGTACTTTAGCCATATTATCGCCGGCAGCAGCCTGTTCGGCAAAGCACGACTCATCAAAAAAACCTGTGCAGAACATAATATCAATCCCAATCAAGCCTATTATATCGGCGATGAAGCCCGTGATATCAAGGCAGCCAAACAACTAAGCATGACCAATATTGCCGTCAGCTGGGGCTTTCAATGTCCTGAATTCTTGCAACAGTATCAGCCAGATTACCTAATTCATCATCCTAACGAGTTATTAAAAATATTTAAATTAATTTAGGTTAATATTCTAAGTAAACTGTCATCGCAAGCAAATACAAAGCAACTCGCAATGACAACTTCAATGAAACATCCAGAAAGCTTTAAAGATACCGCTTAAACCAC
Source organism: Piscirickettsia litoralis (assembly GCF_001720395.1). Lineage (NCBI taxonomy): Bacteria > Pseudomonadati > Pseudomonadota > Gammaproteobacteria > Thiotrichales > Piscirickettsiaceae > Piscirickettsia > Piscirickettsia litoralis. The sequence goes on along the minus strand of NZ_MDTU01000001.1, from coordinate 2,287,017 downwards.
TCCACCTGCTTCGCCACAGCTTTATCAAAATACTCCCCGTGATACACTTCATAGTGAGTCGCGCCATCAATCACCAACAACTCTTTAGGCTCGTTAGCAACCTCATACAACGCATGAGACTCAGCAATAGGGTTTACGCCATCATCACTCGCTCCAGTAATTAATATCGGTGAAGAAACCCGAGCTAACACATCGACCGGCTTATGCTTCATCGTTTCGGCCACAGTTAAAAATGGGATTTTAATATTCAGCGCTGAAAAATTATTGGCATATTCTTGATAAAACGCTTTAGATTGCTCATCGGTTAAAACTTTTGCAATCGGTACCATCATTTCCTTGCCTGTTTTTTCTTTTTTCTGCTGCATGCGCTCAAGCGTTGACAGAAACTTTGCTTTTTCCTCAGCAGTCATCGCTTCTGTGACCACACGCTCACCATCTGCAAAAGTGAGTTGCACAGACAGCGCTTTAACTCGAGGGTCCTCAGAGGCTGCTACCATCACATTCGCCCCACCAAATGACGTTCCCCACAATCCTATTTTCTCTGCATCAACCTCAGAGCGTTGAGTCAGAAAACTAATCGCATTTTTAATATCTTCAATCTGTAACCTTGGCACCAAGCGCCCAGCTTCACCTTCACTCTCACCAAAACCACGGTAATCGAATGTCATAGCAACAAAACCCGCCTTAGCAAAATATTCCGCAAAAGCGGGAAGTAACAGTTCTTTTACACCCGCAAAACCATGGCAGAGTAAAATAGTCGGTGCATTCTGAATGCCCTGTTCAGGCAAGTAAAGCTCAGCAGCGATTTTACTGCCTTCAGAGTAAAAAAAACAGCTTGCTTTTCCATTATACTTTATCCTCATAAAAAACTAGGAACGGCATAACAGTACAACAGACAAGACTGTCAGACAAGCGACCTAAAACACCCGCTCAAATCAAGATAAATTCAATACCATGATCACCCCCGGCACAGGCTGCCCCCTCTCTTCACGAATTGAAGTCGGTTCAACATGACTGACTGTAAATCCATGCTCAGCACTCAGCTTTTTTAAATAGCCCAGTGAATGCGCATAGCGCCCAGTTGGCAATAATTGATAGTCTACCTGATCATCTTCAAGCAACTCAACACTGAACAAAAAAACAGACTTCATCGCCTGCGCTAGTCGACAAGCAACCGCAGAAAATAGCTTTTCCAGCACCCCTAAATAAACAAAAACATCAACCGCTGTAATCAAATGATAATTTTTGTTTAAATGATTTTCTTCTAAAAACTCTAGAATATCTCCTTGCACTAATTGACTATAAATCTCTTTTTTCTTGGCTTGATCTAGCATTTTCTTCGACAAATCCACCCCGTGAATTTCGGCCACCCAAGGCTTTAACGCCTGACCAATCAGACCGGTTCCACACCCCAAATCTAGCGCAACTTTTCCTTCTGCCACCGGCAAGTGCTGTAATAAATTTACTGCCAAAAGACCTATTTTTTTAGGGAGGCAATAATGCAATTGATCCACTAAATGATGCTCAAAGTTTTCTGCTTCACCATCAAATAGCTTCTCTATATATTCTTTTGGAGCTAAATCGGCCTTCTCTCCTTTTATGCTTTTCACCATATGAGAGATTAATAAATCATCAGGAGTAAAATTTAAATATTGCTCTAAATTTTTCTAATGCTTTATTATAACTTGCCATTTCATAATAAATAATTCCAGCATTTTTATAAGCAAGTGCAAACTTAGGTTTTAATTCAATTAACTTCTCAAAGACTTTAACCGCTTTTTCACGCTCACCGCATTTTCCAAGATAAACCCCTAAATTATGCTGAGCATGATCCAAGTGAGGAGCAAGTTCTATTGCTTTATTAATATAGTATTTTGCCTCAGAAAGCTTATCTAATTGAGCTAGAATATTGCCTAAATTAGTATAAGCCTCCGCACACTCTGGGTTAAGTTCTATTACTTTTTTATAAAAAACTATGCCTTTTTTGCCAAGACGCCAATTGCCCATAAGCATGTGCTAAATTAAAATAACTGTCCACATCTTCTGGATGAGCTTCGATCACCTTTTTAAATTCAACAATCGCTTTTTCATACAACTCTTGTAAACAATAGACATGCCCTAAACCCGTATGTGCCTCTACCTGCTCAGGGTTTAATTCTAATACTTTTCTAAAAGACTGAATCGCTAAATCAAGCTGACGTTCTTGCACAGCAATTATTGCTAAAACATAATGAATTTGTGGCGTTTCTTCATTTTGCTCTAGGGCTTTTAAGCAGCATTGCCTCGCATTAATAAAATCATTAATTTGATAAAATGTAACAGCATCACTAAGAAGGGAGTTTAAACTCATAGTTATTAATCATAGATAATTTCAATCACTAAACTGAGTATAAGATATATAATTCACCTCAACTCAACAAACACTATAAACATAAAGGGTCATCTGTTCATTTTTTGTAGCGAAGTCCTTTATTTAGCATATGCGGGAAATTTGCCGGCCGATGCCACTAGTGTCATAATCACACAATAGTTAGGTGGTGGTGTAAAGCCCCCATTTTTATGCCAAGCCTAAAGTGGAATTTCTATGGTTTTTGTCCCTCATTTTTTTAAAATTAATAGGTTAGTTTTTTGGGAGAAGGTCACAGCCTTGAATCAATTTACGATTGAATTCGAAAGCCGTTTAGCCGAGTATATTTAAACGTGTCGTTTGCACAAAATTATTTACACTCTCAAATTCCCCGACTCCAAAGCCATTAACAAGCTTATAAATAAACCCGATATTGCCGATAAAACTTCTTCCCAGACTCTTGATCTTGCTCACTTACGATTCTTGTTACTGTCTTTTGAGGAGCTGCATGCTAAATCACTGAAACATACACAGCCATGTCAGCTGCGAAAATATTCACCTGGCCCAATAACAGCCCCATAAAAACAAATAACTTCATTAGATCAAACATATCCATTTGCACTAAGCTTATGGTGCATATTAAATGCCAGAAAATCAAGGTTCACTCTGACATACAACCTGGCTTAATCTTGGAGATTGATCTCGATCACCCTTCAGTTTTAAAAACAAACATGTTTCATCAAAATCCAGGTCGTCTGGCAAGCTTTCAACGATTTCCTTTTTTGTTTCTTTACCTTCAGAAGCCCAATTCCCTGCAGCAACAAGTAAACCGACTATAAGCTCAGGAGCGATTGCGACACCTTGACTTATATTTAAATTTTTTGAGAGCAGCACTAAAGGCATTGCTGACTCCGCACCGTGAAGTATTGCACTAGGCCCTGGTACAATGCTGTAAAGCGCTTGGGCTATTTTTATTGGCAGTTGCATCTCATGGTTTTTACCTGTTAAATGCTTAACAATCTCCCTCGTTTCAAATAAATAAGTAGTGCCTGCAACAGGGATATTTGCAACCAAAACCCCACCGACAACACCCAACAACGGCCCCATTTGTTTTGCGATACCCTGGCCGGCTAATGGGATTTGATTCGTTGCATGGTCAGCAATATGAGTCATTGTAAAAAATAAGCGCAACAACTTTTCAGCAAGTGGTGACAACTTATTATTAAATTCTAAATCAAACTGTGCAGAGATTTCTGTTAAAAAGGAAAATGAACAGTTAGTAACGAGTGCATATGCTGTGACTCCTATATACTCTTCTAATGAAAGAGCTGCAAGTGGCCTTTCCTCCGGACTTCCAACCATAACTCCTTTGCATGCAGCATAACTTGCCACTGAATTTACTAAAATATCAGTGAAACGCACCGCTGTATAAACACCAATACCTAACTTGACACACCTTGATTTGTTTTGAGCTTCAGCTTCACTAGAACTGGAAATTAAAGGCTCTTCATGCTCAGGTGTTTCCGAGCCGTCAATAAAAGCACCTTCAAAAAACCATGTTGATAAAGCTTCAAGCGTTCCTCCAACAACAGCACAAGAAATCATTACAGTTGTCCGGTCATAATTAAAGTCAAAGTCATCATTAATGCTTTCACCTAACATCGCCCAACTTGCTGCGTGGGATGCTCCTTGAGCAATCGTTAACAGCCCTCTTAATACATTCAGCCTCCAAGGCATGGCACAACCCTTAAATAAAAATAAGAATTATTATCATTTATGTCTATACTGTCAAGGAAGCCCTATTTTGACCATTAATTGTTACGCTATTTGATCAAAAACGTTGTAGCTTTTCTCAAATTAACCAAGCATCATAAATTAGTGATTTTAAGATTTATTAGGTGCAGAAGAAAATTATTAATTTTTTTGAAAATTCATCACCAAAACTCCGCGCATTCTCTATAGTAAGATTATTTCGAGTAATCTCATGCAAGAGATCGCTTCACATACATTCATAATAACACTGAAAAAAATTCTAATGATGCTAGAATATAAGCTTTCTTGGCCATAAATTGATTACCTCCTGGTAGAAAATTTATTTCCTACCAGTGTAGTGTACGCTGTAAAGCTAAGGAGTTAAACTCTAAACTGTTCAGTTAACTGCTTTAGGTTCGTTGAGATTTCAGCAACTCGATCACTAGATTCTGAGGTGCTTTGCGCACTGCCTAAAACTTCCTCAGTAAGCTTGCTAATATTTTCAACCCGCTTATTCATAGAGTCTGTCATTTTTTGCTGCTCTTGAGCAGAGACTGCAATTTGCTGGTTAACCTCATAGATGAGCTTAATGTCTTCACTGATTTCTTCTAAAGATTTACCTGCTTTAGATGCAAGTTCAACAGAACGCTCCATTTGTGATTTTTGTGCTTCCATTGTCGATGTTGCAGCCTCAGTACCTTGCTGCAAGCGCTCGATTTTATCCTGAATTTCAACCGTCGCTTGCTGAGTCCGCTGTGCTAAAGAACGTACTTCATCGGCAACGACAGCAAAACCTCTGCCTTGCTCGCCGGCACGAGCTGCTTCAATCGCCGCATTCAGCGCTAAGAGGTTGGTTTGCTCAGCAATACCACGAATCACGCCTAAGATAGAATCAATTTCAGCCCCATGCGTGTGCAGCTCATTAATCACTTCAACTGATTTATCCATTTCAGAAGATAGAGTATTAATCGTCGAAACTGTTTGAGTCACAACATCATGACCATTTTTAGAATTATTACGTGCACGCTCTACAACTTCAGAGGATTTAACCGTATTATCAGCAACCGCTTTTGCAGAAGCGGCAACTTTTTCCATCGAGGCTACCACATTATCCGCTTCACATTTTTGATTTTCTATCACGCCGGTGGTATTTGAAGTCAAGGTCGATAGATCTTTCGCTGAACCTTCCATTTCTGATGCAGATGAATTAGTCGTTGTAAAAAACTCCCTAAACTGGCCGAATAAGCCTCGAATTGCTGAGGCCATCGTCCCTATTTCATCTTTTTGGTTAATTGTCACCTCAAGAGTTAAATCACGCTCCTCACCAACTTGATCGATAAACTGAGATAATTTTTTGATGGGTTTACTCAGCATATCAGCAATGATATAAGCAATAATAGTTGCGATAATTAAAACAATAATGGCAACAATAATTCCAGTATAAGTAATCTTACTTTGCAAGGCATCAGAGGCTTTTAGTGCCTCATCGACATCCTCCTCACTTAGAATCCCCCCAATTTAAGCCTGGAATATCAAGCGGTGCGTAAGCAGAAAGAACTGGGATTTTACGATAATCTAAAAACTCATCAAAACCTGATTTACCTGCTAAAGAGGCTTTCGCACCTTTTGTATCAACACGTTGTAAACCAAGCGTTGTCCCCTTAGCAAGAATCAATTGAAGCTGCTGAGAGTCCATACCAGATTTTTTCATGATTTTTTCATATTTTTTTGGGTTCTCAGAGAGAAAACGACTTATGCTACGCATTTTTCCATCCGGGCCAACCAGATAAGTTTCACCGCTTGCGCCCAAACCAAAATTTTTCCATTTACCCTCAAACGTCATAATATGATTAATCACATCGACAGGGGCCTGAAAAATAAGCACCCCCAAGCGCTTTCCTTCCTCACTGAAAATAGGTGATGCAAAAAAAGCTGCTGCACCATTGTAAGAAGGAGGGTAAGGAGCAAAATCAGTCACTGCCGCTTGACCTTTAGACATTGCATTTGCTTTTTTAAAGGCTTCACCAATACCCGTATTCGCATAGGGTCCACTGCGAAGAGAGGTCGCAAAGTCAAGCTCTTTAAAAACAGAGTAAACGATTTCCCCTGTTTTTGCATCGACCAGAAAAATATCATAAAAACCAAATGTTTCTAAAATATTTCGATAATGCTTATGGTAAAGTCCATGACTGGCATCATACTTCACCCCATTTGAAGCTTTATCCAATTTATCCTTATTACCTAATGGGTGTGGGTTTGCTTTGATATAAGCATGTTGTATGGCAACCTGATTAGGCGTTAATTGGTTAAGCAAGTCTGTTGACGCAATTTTTTCACCGCTATTGAGTGTTTGATATTCTTTTTCGAACTCATCAGTATAATAACTAGATAACTTTGCTTTTAATCCATCATCAGTGCCTGATTCTTCCCCATACCTTTTAAAATGCTTACTAAATGCTGCCATTGCATTCATCGTCATCTGACTATCAGCCAATGTTTTAGTCTGATCTAAAATCTGCTTCATATAGGCTTCAATTTTAGAACGCTGAGAATCACGCACAGAAATTAATTTACTTTTAACCTCCTCAGATAATGCATGCTTACTCGCACTTGCCCCCATAATTCCTATCGCTAAGCATGAAACCACGGTTGCTAAAAATGAAACAATCGCAAAAGCAAGTATCAGTTTTCCTTTAATACTCATTAAACAACACCTTGGCCCAGCATAACCTCTTCATTATATATTCTAGTCAAGCAATCTCCTCTCACCAACAAAGGCACAGCATAAACATAAAAATATAGATTTTTCCCATAGATTTAACCTGAAGAACAAATCAAACTATTTAAATAAACGTCGAGGACTACAGCCTTGTAAAGTTGAGACTTGGCCACCACGCCCGACTAAATAAATCCCTTTAAAGTCGTGCTGATAATCAACAGGTCTGACTTGTTTGACAATATCACCATGATGCTCAAGCAGACCATCATCAAAACCCACCAATAAAATATAGCCTTTGGGGTAGTTTTTATTAATTTTCTTAAGTACATTACGATGAATTCGCCGAACACTTTCACTGATAATTTCCTGGGATGCTAAACTGCCTTTAGCCAACACATAATGACGCTTGCGTCTTTGGCTCTTCATAAAGCGAAAGCTAGTTAAAAAGCGACGCTCTAAATAAGCCCGAGTCTGTAAACGTGCAACATGACCATCCACCGCATAAGTAATTTCCACCTTATGAACCACCTTGTGTTTTCCATTAATTAACTCAGTAATAATGGCATCATAGTTCTGCCCACCTAAGCGCGGCTCGATAAATAAATCATGCCGAGAGGAAAAAAACCGCTTCACAAAATGATATAAATAAAAAACCTCTTCCCAAAAAGGCTTGGATAAGCCCCGAGGAATATGCTGGCTGCATTTATTCAAAGCAGCAACATGCTGAATATTATTGAGCTGCGCCTCAAACCAAGAAACAAATTGGCAGGCCGTGCGCCGAGACTCTATATCCTGCTTATCTAAGATCCAGTCGGCGGCCATAGTGCATCCTTGCAAGACTGACTGCTATAACTTAAGCATAATACATTGAATGCAAGGAGGTTAAGTTTAGTTTACTTTCCCCAACGCTGCCCTAAAGCATGCTCTAAGCCTAAACGATCAAGTAACCTTGCCACAATAAAGTCAACTAATTCTTCTATGGATTTTGGCTTATGGTAAAACCCTGGCATCGGCGGGATAATCTCAGCCCCTGCATTGGCCAGCTTGAGCATATTTTCCAGGTGAATAGCAGACAGCGGCATCTCACGCGGAACGACTATTAATTGTCGACGTTCCTTAAGTGTTACATCGGCTGCGCGCTCAATCAGGCTATCGCTTAGTCCCATCGCTATCGCCGCTAATGCTCTCATCGTACAAGGGCAGACGATCATCGAATCAAACGGCATTGAACCACTTGCAATCGGCGCGAACCAATCATTACGACCATAACAAAGAATTTGCTGGTCACACGCCCCTGTTAACTCCATCAAACGCTGCTGTAAAGCCTGTGGTTTAGCTGGTAAATTAATATCACACTCTTCTTTTACTGTCAGCGCACCCGCCGGCGAGATTAAAAAATACACCTGTACATCGCCTAAAACCAGTTGTTCAAGCAAGCGCATGGCATAAGGTGCACCCGAAGCCCCTGTAATCGCCAATACTATTTTCTTTTTAAACGTCTTCACATTCTAACTGCTGTAATAATCGTTGGTGAAATTGCTCAAAACTGCCGTTACTCATCACAACCACATGATCATGATCTTTTAGGCCATCATCGGCTACGGCTTGTAGTAGCTCATCGACAGAATGACGCACTCGGTAATTAAACTCTTCTTCCTTGAGGTTATCGGCAATCTGCCAAGAAAGTCCTGTCGGCTGATAAAAATAAACACGATCCGCGCATGAAAACGCATCAGCTAAATTATGCTGATGCACTCCCATTTTAAAGGTATTCGATCGCGGCTCAAACACGGCAATAATCCGCCCATCTTCACCGACGCGATGGCGCAAGCCTTCTAAGGTCGTTGCAATGGCCGTTGGATGATGGGCAAAGTCATCATAAACGGTAATCCCCTGACTTTGACCAAAGACTTGCAAACGGCGCTCAACCCCCTTAAATAGCCTCAATGCCTCGCAAGCCTGTTTTAGCTCAACACCGACTTGCAAAGCCGCACCGATCGCAGCTAAGCCATTCATCACATTATGGCGGCCGATCAAAGACCACTTCACTTCATGGCGAATACCGTGACAAATCACCTCAAAATGGCTACCATCCGCGTTAATCAGTTGTGCAGTCACATCTCCAGCCTGTAAGCCGACGGACACTTTAGGGCTCCAGCAGCCCATTTCTAATACAGTATGTAAATTTTCATCCAAGCTATTTACAACAATTTTGCCATTGCCTGGCACCGTGCGAACTAAGTGATGGAACTGGCGCATAATCGCCTGCAGATCATTAAAAATATCAGCATGGTCATATTCTAAATTATTTAAAACAAGGGTTTTCGGGTGATAGTGAACAAATTTAGAACGCTTATCAAAAAAAGCGCTGTCATACTCATCCGCTTCAACAACAAAGTATTTTCCCTCTCCCAAGCGTGCAGAAACACCAAAATTTTTCGGCACACCACCAATCAAAAAGCCAGGCTTCAGACCCACATGCTCTAGAATCCAGGCGAGCATGCTGCTGGTCGTCGTCTTGCCATGCGTTCCTGCGACGGCTAAAACATGACGATCGTGTAAAACTTCACGTGCGAGCCATTCAGGCCCTGAGCAGTAAGGAATATTCTCGTTGAGTGTTGCTTCAACCGCACTATTGCCTCGTGATAAGGCATTACCAATGACCACGCAATCAGGTGTATCTGTTTTTAAAAATGTCTCATCATAACCTGAGGTCACAGCGATCCCAGCTTGGGCAAGCTGCGTACTCATGGGAGGATAAACATTTAAATCTGACCCCGTCACCTTGACGCCTTTCGCACGCGCTAACTGAGCAACTCCCCCCATAAATGTTCCAGCAACCCCCAAGATATGAATATGCATAAATGCTCCTACATCAACCCCATAATACTCGCTGTGCGCACAGCGAAATAAATCAACACGATTAAGACAGCCAACCAAACCTTCACAGCAATCGCTTCTTTAATAATATGACTGAACAAGGCCGACCCCCCAAATAAACGAAACGATTAAATAATAACTTAACAGCGCTAAAGACGACTGAAATAGAAAAATAGCCAATAATAACAAAGCTTGTAATACGCAACTCACCCATTGCAAAGCCAATGCGGTTTGCAAAAATCGCCCGGGATATTTAGCGCTATGAGTCACAATATAAGGGAATAGCAATAACAAGCTCGCTGAAAAAAATGCAATCATTGCGCTATGCAGTAAAGATAGCTGTGAGTTTAGCCAAATCAGCTGCAAAAAGAAATTGATTGCAAAGGCAGCTCTCAAGCTTCGCAAGGAATACGGAACTGCTTGAGGTCCCGCTTGAAAAGTGCATAAACGCCAAATAATTTGCATCATTTATAAAATGCCTTAGACTTGTCTCACCATAGCTAACAACAGGCCTATCATACCTGGTTAGTCAAACAGTGCAAATGCCCATAAAATCAAAGACAACAGCGTCTAAGTGCAACGATGAGGATAGCTTTAGGATGAAACGTAAGAATCTTTTTTACGCACAGTCAGGCGGCGCAACCGCCGTCATCAACACCACAGCCTGCGGTGTGATAGAAACTGCCAGACAAAAAGAAGAAATCGATAATATTTTTGTCGGCCATGATGGCATTATCGGTGCACTTGCCGAAGAGCTCATAGATACGAGCCTTGAAAGCACAGAAAGCATTCGCCAGCTTTATCATACGCCAGGCAGTGCCTTTGGCTCTTGTCGTTACAAGTTGCCTCCTATCGGCCAAAATGACGATGTTTACAGACGTTTGTTCTCTGTCTTCGAAGCCCACGATATTCACTACTTTTTATATAATGGCGGCGGTGACTCACAAGATACAACCAATAAAGTGAGCATCATGAGCAAAAAATTAGGTTATCCATTAAAGTGCATCGGCCTGCCTAAAACCATCGATAATGACCTCATGCACACCGATAACTGCCCAGGTTTTGGCTCAGCGGCTAAATACATTGCCACCAGTATCCGAGAGGCGGCCTTGGATGTTGTCGGCATGGCACGAACTTCAACCAAAGTCTTCTTAATGGAAATCATGGGGCGTAATGCGGGTTGGCTCGCTGCTGCCGCAGGTCTTGCCGCAGAGCAAGAAGGTGATGCGCCGCACATCATTTTATTCCCAGAAGTCGCCTTTAACGAAGAGCGATTTCTAAAGAAGGTCAAAGAAGTCGTCGACACACATGGCTCTTGCGCCATTGCTATCTCAGAAGGCTTACGCGATGAACATGGTGAACTGCTTATTCAATCCAGTTCCGTCGATGCCTTTGGCCATGTACAACTCGGCGGCATTGCAGGCAAGGTTGCCGCACTGATTAAACATAACTTAGGCTATAAATACCATTGGGCCTTACCCGATTACTTACAGCGTGCTGGCCGGCACTTGGGTTCGAAAACAGATGTCGAGCAAGCCTATGCCATCGGTCAAGCCGCTGTTGAGGCAGTACTTGCCGAGAAAGATAACATCATGCTGTCCATCGAGCGCACCAGTAATACACCTTACCAATGGCAAGTTGGTGAAGTTTGCCTTAATGAAATTGCCAACCATGAGAAGTTCATGCCGAAAGAGTTTATCAGTGAAGATGGCTATCACATTACTCAGGCTTGTCGTGAATATATGGCTCCATTAATCGCAGGGGAATGCATCCCGCCATTCAAAGATGGCCTGCCTGTCTATGCGCGTTTGAAAAAGCAAACCCTCACTCCCAAACTAGAGCCCTTTGAGGTCTAGCGTACATTCAAACTTCAACTTTTTCTCACATCAATTAAAACAATGCCAGTGAATGCTGGCATTTTCGTTAGCCCTGACAAAACCCACTAAAAATAAATCGATAATAACCAATAAGTTATATCAATACATCAGCAATTGAAGAATAATTTATTATTTTTGCTATACAACGGCCCCCTTTTTTTAGTTATCTTGATAACTAAATCAACAGGAAAATTTCCTGTAAAAATTATTAAAAAATAAAGCTAAGGATTGCCCCATGACAAAAGTCACCGTATTTACCCTTATCATGATTGCCCTACTTTTATCTATAGGGACCTATATGAATGTAAAAAATAACTCAACACCACTTCCCCACTCCTTACAATTCACCTCAACTTGAAGACTTAACTCGATGGGTTATATACTAGGGGTTTATTAAATTGACCAATAAGCTCACTTATGCGCCAACTCTACTGTATTATCGCTTTTTTCATGGTTATGCCATCATTATATGCAGCTTTACCACCCGCTTATCTTGCTGTTCCTAGCTTTAAAGCCTGCTTAAGCACAAAAAGCATGGGAAGTTACTCTGTTTATTGCTTGCCCAAGTCTCAATCAACCACCTGCCCTGATAGCTCCTGGCAGCAACTACTGCGCACAGATCTCACGCCTTGCGATCGATAAATAATCAACGAAGAGGTAATAAACAAATGAAAGCACAATCATGCCCTTGCTGTAGCCAAAAACCTTATACATCATGCTGCAAACCTTTCGTTAGCGGCCAAGCACTGCCTGCAACCCCCGAGCAACTCATGCGCTCACGTTATACCGCTTACACTCAAGCGAATATTGACTATATTGTTGCAACAATGAAAGGAGACGCTCTCAATAAGTTTGATAGGAACAGTGCAACCGCTTGGGCTAAACAATCAACTTGGCTTAATCTACAGGTTTTATCTGCCTCAGCTACCCATTCAAACAGTCAAGAGGGCTTCGTTGAGTTTATCGCCTCGTTTCAAAATCAAGGTAAAATCGAATGTTTAAGCGAGAAGAGCCGTTTTGTTAAGGAAAAAGGCCAATGGTTTTACACCGATGGCCAACACAATTAAGCGAATAAAACTCAAACACACTGAGAAAATTTTAAGCAAAGTGCTTTAGATCTCAACAAGATCCAGTTGGTTATTTTTCAACCAAGCGCGAGCCTGCCGATGCTCAGGGTAATAACGTGAAACTAAACGCCAAAATGCCGCTGAATGGTCAAAGTGCTCAAGGTGACTTAGCTCATGAATCACAATATAGTCAATTATTGCTTCTGGAGCCTGCAACAACTTCCAGTCATAACTTAGATCGCCTTCACTAGAGCAGCTACCCCAACGGGCTTTATATGAACGGACTGTCACAGTACCTGGAGAAAGCTTCATCTGATTCGCCATAAAAAAAGTTCGTTGCTGAAACTTTAATAATGCTTGCTCTTTAAACCATGATGATAATTTCTTTCTAATATAAGACTGGCGATTTTCTGGTTTAACCTGAGCTGGAATTCCAGTTAAAAATCTATTTTCACTAAATAAAACTGCTTGATTACCCGAAATAAGTTGCAAAGGGTATTTCTTGCCTAAATAAGCAATCATTGACCCTGAACCTAAGCGCCTTGCTTGTTTACTGTGCCTTGGAGAAAAGTGGATATTCTCCTTCACCCAGTCCTGATTGTCGTCTATCGCCTGATCAATGAGCTGCTTTGACATTTTTTTTGGCACATTCATGTGGACTCTTCCTTCATGAATGCTCAAATCATATGTTTTGGTGCGTCCTGTGCGGTTGACGAGGTAATCGATATTATTCACCGTCAACTGATAGGTTTTTAATTGTTTTACCTTCTTCATAAGGCCCATCATAACGCAAGTTTTAAAGGCTGAAAACAACAAAAACTAGGCAAATTACCCATTTAACTCTAAGCAGTTTGTTTTAATGGAGATTAAAGTTTAGCCTGCATTATAATCGATGATCATCATCGTTTTATCACCGATTCAAAGTAAATTATGATAATGGTATAAAATCAGATAAAAGAGAATCAACCAGATAATTTATCGACATCATGTTCCATAGACGGATAAAACCAGGAACTTTGCACGCTCTTTGCCCATAAACAATCACCCAAGTCATAGTGCCACCATTCTGAGGTGAAATTGACAAAACCCACTCGCTTCATCACATTAAACAACAAGCGACGGTTTTGACGAATCAATTGCCAACGCTCTAGGCTTATCCCGAACTCTGGTTGGTAATCTTGCTCAAAATAGTCCGTTTGGGATAGTACAGTCGGGTCATCAAACCCAGTACCAAAATCCAAAGCAGTATTCGCTCTTAAATCAACCAACGCTAGATCAATAGCACCACCTGAATTATGTGGAGGTACCGCAAAACGAGAAGGCTCGTCGGGGTGTGCGACATATTTCCTAACTTCAACCTCAAGCTGCTCGTTCGACCACTCTGGATGTGCTTGATTCAACTCATTATAAATCTGATCAAACAATGCACCTTGGCAGGCCAATGAGCGATAACTATCAAAGATATATAAGGCTAAATAGGGATCTAACTGCTCTAATACCATCAGTAGCTTTAGATAAACAGACTGACGTGTGTAAATTTCCGGCGCGGTTCCGATCAGCTTTTGCTGATAATATTCGTTAGAACAAATGATTCTCTGCGTCGCTTTAAGCTCGATACACGCCGAATGTTGCTGTAGCCAATCTACCGCCTTATTATCTATAATCTGGTAATCGTGGCAAATCGCTTGGCCTATCATATGGCCACTATCAAGAAACATGTTTTCTGTTCACTCCCTCAGAATCCATATCAACATCAGCTTTTTCGCTTTGCTGGGCTTGCTTGACGTAATTTTCCAAGCTCAGCTGAATACTCTGTGCAATCTCATGAACCAGTTGACTTTTCGCCTCATTATCCAACTGCATTTTCTCGCTAATCTTTATCACATGCTGCCCTGAGCAGGCAACTGCAACTTGCATGATTTTCGCCGTATATTCAGGGGAAAGGCTTAGGCACTCTTCATTCTCTACAGAGCGATATAACTCATCGATTACAGTTAGTTTCATGATTCACCTCTATTATTATCAGCAAGATTAGCTTTTAGAGTGGCCAGCACCGTTAATAACACACCCGACCTCCACCCTATAACAGAGCAAGGGTAAATTCAATGCTCGTTCAATTAAATAATCAAGAACAAATAAGGGAAGTTGCAAAGAATCAATGAAACTATTAACATTCCTACACAGTTAAGATAAACCATCAAAAGCGGTGATCAGCAAAGTATAAAACAAACGAGCAGCCAGGAAAAACTATGAATAAATATCAAGCCCTTACACCAAAGACAGCGATTGAATATATAAAAAAGCATAATATCTTTTTTGCAAATTTTGATGATTTACACTGCGAAGAAATTGGTGATGGTAACCTTAACCTCGTTTTTCGAATCCTCAGCAATGATGAAAGTAAAAGCCTAATTATCAAACAAGCTTTACCTTATGCTCGCTGTGTTGGAGAGTCTTGGCCTTTATCCTTAGATAGAGCACGTATTGAAGCTGAAAGCGCCCAAATTCAAGCCCAAATCTGCCCTGATTATGTTCCTAAAATTTATCATACGGATAACACTCTAGCACTTACAATCATGGAAGACCTTTCTGATCATGTGGTACTGCGTAAAGGCTTAATCGCAGGACAAGATTATCCGAACTTTCCAGAACAAATCGGCTGTTTTCTTGCAAAAAGCCCTGTTCTATACATCAAATTTATACTTAGATGCTCACATTAAAAAATGAGCGCTTAGGGCAATTTATTAACCCAGACCTTTGCAAGATTACTGAAGATTTAGTGCTCACCGACCCGTTTTTTGGCTCAGAGCGCAATAATTATGATCAACAAATACAAGATAAAGTCACTGAATTACAAAACAATCAGCAATTAAAACTTAAAATTTCCGAATTAAAGTTAAAATTTCTTTCATCTACCGAAGCTTTATTACATGGTGATGTCCATACTGGCAGCATTTTTGTCACAGAAAACTCAATGAAAGTTTTTGATTCTGAATTTGCTTATTATGGCCCGATAGGGTTTGATGTTGGCCTGATCATCGGCAATATGATATTAAGCCTTGCATCCCACTTCACTCAAGGCCATTTTAAAGCAGTCGATTATAGTCTAAACGCGATTGAAACCATTTGGCAAACTTTTGAAAACAACTTTAAAGCTTTAGCCAAAGAACATACTCAAGATATAGCCTTTAAAAGTGATGAGTATATTGACCAAACTATAAAAAATATTTTCTCTGACACTATCGGTTATGCCGGCTGTGAAGTCATTCGTCGTATTATCGGCCTCGCTCACGTTGAAGACCTTGACGGTATAGAGGATCAACCTCTTAAAAATAAAGCGGAGATTCTTGCTTTAACGATTGGCGAGCAGCTTATTTCAGGGCAGAATCAAATTTACTCAATCAATAATGTAATACAACAATGCAAAAGCCATTTAGTAATAAATTAAGATAACCATTTACAAAAAGCCGGCCAACATTACCGGCTTTTTTAAACTCTTAACTCAAATTAATCTAGCAATGGGAATTTTTCTGCGATATCAGAGCCAGTAGGCTCAGCCACCCAGCCCTCTTTATTATTGAATAAACGAATTGCTGTAAACTCAGGTTCGCTTCCCATATCAAACCAATGTGCAACGTGATCCGGTACAGAAATTAAATCATTTTTCTCGCATAAAACTTGATACACTTTATCGCTAATATGCAAACAAAAAAGGCCTTTTCCTTTGACAAAAAACCTCACCTCATCTTCACTATGAGTGTGTTCTAATAAAAAATTTTTTTCTTAATGCTTCCTTATCTGGGTGAGATGGGTCCAAAGATATGACATCAACGGCTCGATAGCCTCCTTGCTCTTTTAATCGGCTAATATCCTCAGCATAAGCACTTAAAATATAATTTTCATTATCGGTATAACCAACCTCAATATGAGCTTGCCACCGCTCAAAAAGAATACCAACATTAGCAAGCTGCTTTGAAATATCCTGATACTTTGAGCTATTAAAAATAGCCTGCTGACTATCATTGGCATTAAATATAGTCAATTGACTCACGAGTAATCCTGTATTAAAAATTTATTAAAATCATTCACCCAAGGGTGGTGATCGCTTGGCAGCTGATTATCCCGTACTAACTGACAAGTCTTTAAACCTGCTTGCTTGGCTGCATCAAGCTCCGCTTCAATATCTGAAAAAAACAAAACTTCTTCAGCATAAAGGTTGAGTCTTGCAATAATATTTTGATAAGATTCAACTTCTTTTTTTCCACCTATTTTTGTATCATAAAACCCACTAAATAGCCCTGAAACATCACCAAAATCAGAGTAACCAAATAATAACTTCTGTGCCTTCACTGATCCTGAAGAGTAAATATACACAGGGATATTTTCATCATTTTGTGCACGAATAAACTCAATCGCATCAGTATATAAATGTCCAGTAAAATCACCCTGCCGGTAACCTTTTTCCCAGATCATCCCTTGTAACTGTTTTAACGGGGTAATTTTTTTATCTTCACGAATCCAGGTGAGTAAAATGTCAATAAGCTGCTCTATACTTGCCTGTTGATTATTAATCTCTTTTCTCACAGCATCTAGTTGTTCCGACACTTCTGGAACTTCCTGAAAAGAATAAATGAAGTCCGGTAATTTCTTTTCAGCATAAGGAAATAGAACATCCTTTACAAAAGAAATACGAGTAATTGTGCCTTCAATATCGGTTAATATTGCTTTGATCATTAATTAGCCCTGTAATTTAAAGCGCTCTAACTCACACGCAAACAAAAATTCTAAACCTTCCAAATGACGACGAGCCTCGAGCACAGACGCCCCCCAAACATACAGACCATGCCCTCTGATTAAAATACCATGGTGAAGCGGTTGTTTAGCATAAGTCCCTTTCACTTGATCTGCCAACGCACCAATATCTTGGTCATTGTCAAAAATAGCAATATTGACCGCTTCTAAATGAGACTGAATACCAGCTAGAGATTTTTGCATCTCATAGCCATGTATAGTCAACTGACTATCCGCTACATGCCGTGAGAGTGTTGTCGCTGCAACTGAATGTGTATGCAAAATAGCCTGCGCATCCAAATCTAGTTGATAGATTGCTAGATGTAATCCTGTTTCTGCCGAAGGCTTACCTGTTCCAGCCAACTGATTGCCCTGCCAATCAAACTGACAGAAACTATCTTCGGTCAAACAGCCTTTATCATAACCACTTGCCGTGACAATAAAACCATCGGCAAGACGAACAGAAAAGTTACCTCCTGTCGCAGGCACCCAACCTTTTTCACTGATCCAAGCACCTGCAGCAATTAATTGATCCACTACACCATTATTATTTTGCATGACTTACTCTTAGTTTCATTATTCTAACCTCATCAATCTAGCTAGTGCTTTACTAGTTTACCTGCTTTGATATCTTCTGCCTCAAACACACCAGTATCTAATACCCAGCCCGTAACTAACTTCGCAGGGGTTACGTCAAACGCTGGATTATAAACCTTGGCCCCTTCTGGACTCCATAGCACTTGACCAAAAGAACCTTTGACACCTCGGACCTCATCACCATCACGCTGCTCTACAGGAATATTCTCACCACTTAAGCAATCGACATCAATAGTCGTATAAGGCGCAACCACATAAAACGGAATATCATGATAATCGGCGAGTACAGCTAGATTATACGTACCGATTTTATTAGCAAAATCTCCATTTACCGCAATACGATCCGCACCGACCAAAATAGCATCAACTTGGCCTTTTGCCATTAAGCTGGCCGCCATGTTGTCACAGATAATCGTATTAGGAATATTTAGCTCGGATAACTCCCAAGCCGTTAAACGACCACCTTGTAACAATGGGCGAGTTTCATCGACATAAACATGAATATTCTCATTGTTTTTATAAGCCTGCTGAATAACACTCAGAGCTGTCCCCATTCCCACTGTTGCTAAACTTCCTGTATTACAATGTGTTAATAAATTGTGGCAGTTCTTTAATAGTTTTGCCCCATTTTCAGCCATCTGCTGGCAAAGGCTAATATCTTCAAAAAAGAGCTTTTCTGCTGTCTTAACGAGCTGTTGATGATAATTTTCAGACGCTAACGCAGCTGACATTTCCTGCAAGTTATTCATCAGGTTAACCGCTGTCGGTCGCGATGCCCGCAACACCTCAATTGCATGCGCTAATTGAGGCTTATCCATACCCTGTTCTGCTAAATGTGCCACAAGCACAGAGCAAGCAATACCAATCAAAGGCGCACCACGCGTTCGTAAAGACTGAATAACCTCAACCATCGCATCAACATCAGAGCATTCAAGCCACTTCATCTCATGCGGCAGAAGTGTTTGATCTAGAATATAAAGGGTATTTTTTTCATAGCGTAATGCGGTTGACAGTAAATCTTGCACGAGAAACCCCAATCAAATAATTTTAGCTTCCTATTCTAGTGATTATCTAAATAAACGGCAAACAACCTTGCTTAGAACAAGATTGAAATCCACACCCTACCTATGTACGATAAGTGCTCAAGCTGAGAATATATGAAGAAGGATCTCTATGCTAAATCAAGAAGTTAACCTCGTTATCGATGTTGAAATTTATCAACAAACCCAAAACAATATCATTAAGCACCTACAAGCACTCTCTCACCAAAGCTCAAGTTCACCTATTCAAGCTAATATATATACAACTAATTTTAGTGACCAGGCCCCAGTGCGCCAACTAAAAGTTGCTTATCACTTCAATACCGAAGAACAGCTAGGTTTATACCTACATAAAGTGATCAAGCCTTTTTATCATCATTTAGAAAACAACTTTAATAATCTCATTCAAGTCAAGTATCAAACATTTGAACTTATGCAGTCTTTTTCGAATACTCAGTACTGTTGAGTGTATTTTCCTATAGCACCGTTGAAACCAATAATAAGGAATTATCCATGAGCAAAGCATTTGCCTCTCAATCTGACCTCACTGAAAAAGTAACGACCTTCACCGAACTTGCTGAAGGTGTTTACTCATACACTGCCGAAGGTGACCCTAATGCAGGAGTGATTATCGCTGATGATAGTGTTATGGTCATCGATCCGTTAGCAACTCCAGTACAAGCACAAAAACTGATTCAGGAAATACGCAAAGTAACAGATAAACCCATCAAACACTTGGTATTAAGCCATTATCATGCCGTACGTGTGCTCGGCGCATCCGCTTATCAGGCTGACAATATCATCGCCAGCCAAGCCACCTTTGATTTAATTCAAGAGCGTGGTGAGCAGGATTTCAAGTCAGAATTACAACGCTTCCCCCGTTTATTTGATCAAGTAGAAACGGTTCCTGGCCTCACTTGGCCCACTTTAGTCTTCGATAAAAAAATTACCCTGCACTTAGGCCGGCATCAAATCAATATTATTCAAATCGGTCGCGGTCACACTCAAGGCGATACTATTGTTCACCTAATAAATGATAATATTATTTTTTCAGGTGACCTCGTTGAAATGGGTGCAACACCTTATTGTGGTGATGCCTATATCCAAGAATGGCCACAAACCCTCGACAAAATTAAAGAACTAAAGCCTAAACAACTTATTCCAGGCCGTGGCGATGCACTCACAACCACAGAGAGTTCTTTAAAGGCCATAGCAAGTACTAAAAGCTTTTTAATAGATTTAACGACACATGTTCAATACGCAGTCAGTCAAAAATATTCACTGAAAGAAACCTATGATTATGCCTATCCCAAATTGCAAGAAAAGTATGGGCATTGGGTGATTTTCGATCACTGCATTCCGTTTAATATGAGCCGCGCCTATGATGAGCTTTCAGGCATCATTCACCCAACAATTTGGACAGAAGAGCGTGACATACAGATGTGGCAGGATTTGCAAGGCTAAACCACTGATCACACTAAAAATTAAGGCAGGATAACCTGCCTTTTATTCTATAATTTGCTTTTAAGTAACATATTTATACAGCCACTGCCGCTTTAATATGCGGATGCGGATCATAGTTTTCTAAAGTAAAATCTTCATAGTTAAAGTCAAAAATACCTTTAACTGCCGGGTTAATTTTCATTTGTGGCAAGCTACGGCAATCACGTTTTAGTTGCGTTTTCGCCTGCTCTAAATGATTAGAATACAAGTGCGCATCCCCTAGGGTATGAACAAAGTCCCCAGGTTGTAAGCCTGTCACTTGTGCAATCATCAATGTGAGTAGTGCATAAGAGGCGATATTAAAGGGTACACCTAAGAAAATATCAGCACTGCGCTGATAGAGCTGGCACGATAATTTACCTTCTGCCACATAAAATTGAAAAAGTGCATGACACGGCGGCAGCGCCATTTTATCGATCTCAGCCACATTCCAGGCACTGACGATTAAACGACGCGAGTCTGGATTAGTTTTAATTTGATCAATCACCTCAGAGATTTGATCTATTGTTTTTCCATCAGCGCCTGCCCACGAGCGCCATTGCGCCCCATACACCGGGCCTAAATCACCCTGCTCATCAGCCCATTCATCCCAGATACTCACTTTGTTTTCATTTAAGTAAGCAATATTTGTCTCACCCTTTAAAAACCAAAGCAATTCATGAATAATCGAGCGTAAGTGCAATTTTTTAGTGGTTAGGAGCGGAAAACCTTCAGACAGATCAAAACGCATTTGGTGACCAAACACGCTTAACGTCCCCGTGCCAGTCCGGTCTGTTTTGCCGACACCACTATCGAGCACTCGCTGCATTAAATCTAAATAGGTACGCATGTTACACTCCTAATCGCTTCGCCCGGTGTTGAGCAAAGCCATATAATAATAAGCCTAGAATAATCATCGGCGCCGACAATAGCTGCCCCATCGTCATCCAACCAAAGGCGATATAACCCATTTGCGGATCCGGCTGACGAAAGAACTCAGCACCAAAACGAAAAATACCGTAAAACAATAAAAATAAAGCCGATGTTGCCATACGGGGGCGTGGTTTACTCGAGTACCACCATAAGATAATAAATAAAACAACGCCTTCAAATAAAAATTTCGATCAGTTGAGAAGGATAACGTGGCAAAGGTCCCCCCGTCGGAAATACCATGCCGATAGGGCTATCGGTCACCCGCCCCCACAGCTCATCATTAATAAAATTGCCAATGCGCCCAGCACCTAAGCCAATCGGCACAACGGGTGCGACAAAGTCAGTAAGCTGGAAAATCGTCTTTTTAAATTTACGCCCGCAGAACATCAAGCCGAGAATAACCCCAATTAAGCCACCATGAAACGACATGCCGCCATCCCAAACCTGAAAGATAACCAGCGGATTGTGAATAAAGTTACCAAAGTCATAAAAAAGAATATAGCCGATGCGACCACCGAGAATCACCCCCAGCGCACCATAAAAAATCACATCGCCAACTTGCTCTTTAGTCCACACTCCCTTCGAGCGTTTTGCTCGGTAATTACACAATAACCAGGCCATCACAAAACCAAACAAATACATTAAGCCATACCAATGAACTTTGATTGGCCCTAAACTAAATGCAATCGGGTCTATCTTTGGATAGATAAGCATCTTGATTCCTCAACTCACAAAATCAAGTCACATTCTAACAGCAATCACCGATAAGGTCCCAGCTTAATCACACTCACCACTTTGTAATTAAGCCGATAAGCCGCGATTTCCTCACTGCTTTTTCCTAAGTATAGCCTGCAAGTTCAAGCAATTAAGGTCGATAATTCAGCCATAGCGGCATCAATTTTGTGATGGTATTCATAAACTTCAACACACCGACATTAGCTTCTTGATGGCCATAAGGGTCTTGGATGCGTTCAGGAAACCCAATTCCCAAGCCAAAAAGACCCGGGGCAATAATGCCATTACATGGATTATGAACGAGAGATTCACAACCGATCACTTTCGGCCCCCGTGTTTTAAAGCCAATCGCATAAACCGCTTTATTGCAGCGATTTAACTCATTTGCTAAATCTTCACTATCTGCATGCACCCGCACTAAATTATCAGGTAACTTGCCATTAATATGCTCACGCGCCCACTGTGCTGCCACCCCTTTCAAGCCCGTATTGTCAAATAAAATCCAGTCTTCCATCGGCACCGCAAAGCATAAGGGGCTTTGATAGACATTAACAACTTTTTTCACCCCAAGCTCACACAACGCTTTAACAATTAAAATACCCGAATGAGATGAACCAAAAACCGCGATTCTATCGTCTTTTTGGCACGACTTTAATAATTTTTCTGGATGCAGCGCATTTTCAAGGCTGATCTCTGCTATGCCTTCATGTGTTAGGCTTTTCGGCGTCGCTCCTGTCGCTAAAATGACCTGTTTACTCTGAAATAATCCGGCATTTGTCTTTAATTGCCACACACCACCGGCCAAAGACAACTCACTGACCAGAGCGCATACACTCTGTACTTGCTCACGTAAATCTTGAGTAATTGAGCAAAGCGGTCCGGCCAAATCTTTCAATAAGCAGGTTTCTTCAGGATCCATCTGGCTTAAGGCAAATTTACTTTTATTCTTCTCATAACCAAAACTTGGGCTACTCTCAAGAAAACTCGTAAAAAATTTCACACGCGTATTCCCCGACACTTCCTGCCACTTGGTACCAAAATCACCTGCGGCAAATTCAGGGTCGAGCCATAGAATTTCACTCGCACTGATGCCAGAATCAAGTAACTTTGCAATCGCAGCAATGCCAGCAGGTCCGGCCCCTATCACCGCCCACGCGCTTGTTTGTATTTGTTTCATATCACTCTCCTTAGTCGCTATCTCATGGGTTAGTCATCATTCATTAAGCCCAGCTTATACAAGCTTATAATTTAAGTAAAATAGATATGATTCATAGTGATAATCACAAACATTGATGATAATTCAGTCATGTTTTTTCGCAAAATGCGCATTATCAATCTAATATGCACATACTTAATTAACTCTTAATATTATAAGTGCTTTATTTGATGGAAAGTGTGACTTTATTTATTGTTCTTGCGTGTATTTTTGGTTTCTGCATGACCTGGGGCGTCGGTGCCAATGACCTTGCCAATGTGATGGGAACCTCGATGGGTTCACGCTCACTCACAGTAAGACAAGCGATCTTTATTGCAATCATCTTCGAGTTTGCCGGCGCCTATTTAGCCGGCGGCGATGTCGCCAATACCTTACGCAATGGCATTATCAACCTCAACGTGCTCTCGGGCGAACCTCGGCTTTTTATTTATGGCATGCTTGCGGTGCTTCTCGCCGGCTTTAGTTGGATGCTGACCGCCAGCTATTTTGGTTTACCCGTTTCGATTACACATACCATCGTCGGTGCAATCGTCGGTTTTGGTGCGGTGACCATCAGCTTTCAGGCCGTGCACTGGGATACTGTCGGCACGATTGCTTTAAGCTGGATTATCTCCCCTCTGCTCGCTGGTGCTTGTGCCTTTATTGTCTTTACCAGCATTCAAAAAACCATCTTTGCCAAACCCCATCCGGCCAAAAGTGCGATGCATGCCATCCCTTTTTACGGCTTATTATTCGCATTGATCTTCGGCAGCCTATTAGTTGAGCACATCCTCCAACACTTTCACATGCACTCATTACGCTTGCAGCTCGGCATCACCTTTATCCTCGCCATTATTACCTATGTCGCGCTGGCTCGCTTTACCCGTACCTTTATTAAAAAACGTAAACTCGAAGGTGCCGCACGTCGTCATGAATTTCAATTGCTAGAGCATATGTTCAAGCCTTTAACCATGCTTGCTGCTTGTGCGATGGTCTTTGCTCACGGCTCCAACGATGTCGCCAATGCTGTCGGGCCGATGGCCGCCGTCGTCGATACCGCAATTTCAGGCTCGCTGAGCCAAACCAGCATTATGCCAGCCTGGATCTTAGGCTTAGGTTGTGCTGGAGTGATTGTTGGCTTTTTAATGTATGGTCGCCGCGTCATTCAAACCGTCGGCTCGAATATTACCCAGCTCACCCCTTCACGCGCTTTCGCTGCCATACTCTCAGCGGCTGCAACCTCATCTGTTGCTACCACCACCGGCATCCCCGTTTCGGTGACGCAGATTCTTGTTGGCGCCGTTTTTGGTGTCGGTTTTGCCCGCGGTTTAACGGCCTTGAATTTAAACGTCATTCGCAATATTTTTATGTCTTGGGTGATTACCCTTCCCGCCGGTGCCACATTTGCGGTAATCTATTTCTATATTTTCCGCACCCTGGCCGGATATTAAAGGAGTAAAACCATGCCAAGTACCCCATTACTCAATATGTTTCGCCGTTCACCCTTCTTACCATTGCAAGAGCATATGGAGCAAGTAGCGAATATCAGCCCACTGATTATTGAATTTTGTGGCTTTGCCTTCTCACAAGATTGGGACAATGCCGAACAACTCAAAGACAAAATCCTTAGTAACGACAAACAAGCCGATGAACTACTGCGCGATATTCGTACACATATGCCCAAAGGCTTGTTTCTACCTGTCGCTCGCACCGACTTACTGGATTTAATTAAAACTCAAGATAAAATCATCGATAAAAACAAAGATATTCTCTCTTTGATTTTTAATCGTAAAATGCAACTGCCTGAGCCAGTGACTAATTTATACCTTGAGTTTCTCACCCACAGCCTCGCCGCCGTCGAGCAAGCGCATGCGGTTATTCGTGAATTAGATGATCTGATGGAAACGGGTTTTACCAAACACGAGTCGAATATTGTTGAAAAAATGGTCACTGATTTAGATCACACAGAAGCCCATGCCCGTGAGCTTTATGAACAAGCCTCTCTAGCCTTATTAAAGTTGGAAAATGACCTACCTCCGGTTAATACCATGTTTATTTACAAGCTCTTCGATTACACCATCGACATTGCCCACCTAGCACGCAATGTCGGCGCTAAATTAGAAGTCTTGTTTGCTCACTAAACCCACCATCAAACATAATAAATGACGAGATTAAAGAGAGTTTATGCTCTCTTTAATCTCCATCGATGAGCAATTTTTATTATATTACTCGCTTACGCAAGAACAAAAGTAATATTTTTAAGTACGCTTATCATCTTCAATCACGTTATAGTGATTTATGCCAAATTTTAGATTAATCACTCTCAAGTATAACTCCTACTCCAACCAAACACATTCGGCACATGAAAGCCTATAAAATAAATTCGGGAAAATATTATTAGATACAATAAATTAATATAGATAAGTCGCCTTTTAAAAAATAAAGTATTCATTATGATAATCCCCTGCTACAATGAGCTATTTCCTTCGCAAAAAATGGATGAGGAATTTTAAATTTTTCGGGTGGCAGCATGAAGATTAAAAAATATACATTTATTAAATCTAAAAAAAATCATTTCTCCCAAATGAGAACCGGATAAAATCAATGAATACACCACATTTGTTAATCAAAGACAATAACCTTAAAGTCGTCTATGCCAGCCCTGCTTATCTTGATATCCACCAAAAAAATTCTTCAGATATTGAAGGGCAAACAGTAGCTAATTTATATGACAATATGCCAAGCGACTATCTTGATAAAGTCAATTGCTGCGATAGAACTATTTTAAAAGAAAATATCTCTGTCACTTATGACAGTATTGTTCCTATAAATAATAGCTTTATTATTGCTCGAGTAAAAAAAATGCCGACTCACTTCTGCAGGAAAAGCCTATGGTGTCGCTTGTGAATTGAATACTGAAATAGAATTATTTAAAAATAGCCCAATTTTTTCTACAACAACCAGCCTTGCCCTAAATAACAATACCGTACTAACACAGCCTGAAGTAAAAGTCCTGTATTTAATGCTCGCCTACCCCACAATCAAGCCCGGCACGATTGCAAACACATTAAGCGTCAGCCCAAACACAGCTTATGTTTATAAGTCTTCATTAATAAATAAGATTCAGTCACTTCCTAGAGAAGAATTAATTGGTATTTTGCGTGAAAATTTTAGTTTTAAATCTTTTTTAATAAAAGAGCAAAAACCAACTTAACGTTTATCAAGTTGGTTTTCATCTATTTTTATCAATACATCATTGATGTTTGAATGTTATTTCGCTTGTGGACGCATATGTGGAAATAAAATCACATCGCGAATCGATGGGCTATCAGTAAACAACATCACCAAGCGATCAATCCCGATTCCCTCGCCTGCCGTTGGTGGCATGCCATGCTCTAATGCGGTGATATAATCCGCATCATAGTGCATCGCTTCATCATCACCAGCATCTTTTTCTTCAACCTGACGCTTAAAGCGTTCTGCTTGATCTTCAGGGTCATTTAACTCAGAAAAACCATTAGCGACTTCACGGCCACCACAGAAAAACTCAAAGCGGTCAGTAATAAACGAATCCTCATCATTTAAGCGCGCCAATGGCGAAACTTCAGCAGGGTACTCAGTGATAAAGGTCGGCTGACGCAATTGCTCTTCAACCGTTGCCTCAAAGATTTCCGTAATGACCTTGCCTCGGCCTTCATGGCCTTTAAGCTGTGCACCTTTACGCTCAGCCACCGCTTTTGCACCGTCTAAAGTCTCTAAGTCTTCACGACTAACATCGCTGTTATAATGCAAGATAGAATCAATCATGCTCATGCGTGCAAAAGGCTGACCAAAGTCATAAACTTCACCTTGGTAAGGCACTGTTGTTTGTCCTAAAACCTCTTGTGCGACAGTACGCAACATCTTTTCAGTTAAGTCCATCAAGTCATGGTAATCCGCATGGGCTTGATAAAATTCTAGCATGGTAAATTCAGGGTTATGTCGCGTTGATAAACCTTCATTGCGGAAATTTCTATTAATTTCAAACACGCGCTCAAAACCACCAACAACCAAGCGCTTCAGGTAAAGCTCTGGGGCAATCCGCAAATACATGTCTAAATCCAAGCTATTATGGTGAGTGACAAACGGACGCGCACTAGCACCACCTGGAATCACCTGCAACATCGGCGTTTCCACTTCCATGTAATTGCGTTCAGTTAAAAAACGGCGAATGCTAGAAACAACTTTTGAACGGATAGTAAACGCATTGCGTGATTCATCGTTGACGATTAAATCTAAATAACGCTGACGATAACGCGTTTCAACTTCCGCTAAACCATGATGTTTATCCGGCAATGGGCGCAAGGCTTTGGTCAGTAAGCGCAGGTTATTGGCTTTAACCGATAACTCACCCTTATTGGTTTTAAACATCACCCCTTCAACGGCAACGATATCACCTAAATCCCAATTTTTAAATTCTTGATACTGACCTTCTGGCAGGTCATCACGCCGTAAATAAACCTGTAAACGCGCCGTGCTATCTTGAATGTGCAAGAAGCTTGCTTTACCCATGATTCGACGTAGCATAATACGGCCAGAGACTTTCACCGGACGAGCAAGTTCTTCTAGCTCCTCTTTGCTTTTAGCGTCAAACTCAGCGGTTAAATCAATGGCATGGTGCTCAGGTCTAAAATCATTAGGGAACGCCACGCCCT
Organism: Piscirickettsia litoralis; assembly: GCF_001720395.1. NCBI lineage: Bacteria > Pseudomonadati > Pseudomonadota > Gammaproteobacteria > Thiotrichales > Piscirickettsiaceae > Piscirickettsia > Piscirickettsia litoralis. The sequence goes on along the minus strand of NZ_MDTU01000001.1, from coordinate 2,258,908 downwards.
GGCGACGAATCTCAGCAAGCTTGGCTTTACGCTGGGCGATTTGCTCATTTTCATCTAACTGTGGCTCTTGCTGTTGATCAGTCATGGTTTTTGCCTTTTAAACGATAAACTTTATTCATGATTTATTTTAGCTAACTAATTAATTAATAATTTATAAACCGGCCTTTAGGCTGGCTTCGATAAATGGATTTAACTCACCATCGAGCACCGCTTGGGTATTACTCGTCTCAACGCTGGTGCGTAAATCTTTAATCCGCGATGCATCCAATACATAAGAACGAATCTGACTACCCCAGCCAATATCCGACTTACCTTCTTCTAAGGCTTGCTTTTCTGCATTACGTTTGTTCATTTCTAGCTCATACAATTTAGCACGTAATTGCTTCATCGCCTGATCTTTATTTTTGTGCTGGGAACGATCATTCTGACATTGCACCACGGTATTGGTCGGTATATGAGTAATCCGCACCGCAGAATCAGTCCTATTGACATGCTGACCACCGGCACCAGAAGCACGATAGGTATCGATGCGTAAATCAGCCGGATTAATATCGATATCAATATTATCATCAACTTCAGGTGAGACAAATACCGAGCAAAACGAAGTATGACGACGATTACCTGAATCAAACGGTGATTTTCGCACCAAACGATGCACACCGGTTTCGGTGCGCAACCAACCAAACGCATATTCACCTTGAAAGTGAATCGTCGCACTTTTAATGCCGGCAACTTCACCGGCCGATGCTTCAACCAGTTCAGTCTTAAAGCCGTTTTGCTCACCCCAACGTAAATACATCCGCAAGACCATTTCCGCCCAATCTTGTGCTTCGGTCCCCCCGGAGCCTGATTGAATATCTAAATAGGCATTATTAGGATCCATCGGCCCTGAGAACATGCGGCGAAACTCAAGTTGGCCGACCTGCTCATCCAAGGCATCACTTTCGCTCACGACCTCTTCAAGTGATTCTTCATCTTGCTCTTCTACGGCCAAGTCAATTAAATCTTTGGCATCAATAATGCGCTGTGAAATGCTCTTAAATTGCTGAACCAGTGTTTCTAATTGAACACGCTCACGGCCTAATTCTTGGGCGCGCTCAGGTTGATTCCACACATCAGGTTCTTCTAATTCACGCTCAACTTCGACCAGACGCTCACACTTCAGATCGTAGTCAAAGATACCCCCGAAGTGAGCTAACACGTTCTGCAAGTTCATCAAGCCGAGTCTGTAATGCACGGACTTCTAACATCGCTCGTCCTACCTTCTAAAATTCTCTAAAAAATAGCTGTTATTTTACCGAAAAAGCACCGAAGACTAAAGCTTTTCTAAGCCTCTTGGCAGTCGGTATTTTTCTGTTATAATCAGCCCGTCTTTAAATGGATCTCTTTATTAAGATTTTTCCAGGACTTAAACGAAGTTTTCAAGCGATAACTCATTGATTTTGATTGTAAAGGGCCGACTATGCAAGGTACACGCTTTGGACGCTATTTATTTTTAGTCATTATCCTCACCGCCGTGGGTCAGCTCGCGAATACGATTTTCGTCCCTGCCAGTGATCTGATTGCTAATCAATTACAGACGAGGCCCGGTCATGTGCAAAGCCTGATGGCCGCCTATCTACTCTCTTACGGTGCTTCACAATTTCTTTATGGCCCTCTTGCCGATCGTTATGGTCGCCGGCCGACGGTTTTACTTGGCCTTCTTATATTTGCAATCGGTGCGGTGACGGCCACCTTTGCTCATAATATTACGGTGCTATTGCTAGGCTGCTTTATCCAAGGGCTAGGCATCGGTGCTGCAGGAGTCATGGCACGCACAGTGATGCGCGATTTATTCACAGGCAAAGAATTACTAAAAGCCAATAGCATTATGAGTGCAACCCTCGTCATCGCGCCGATTGTTGCTCCTTTAATCGGCGGCCTCATTGCCACCTTAATGGGCTGGCGTGCTGTGTTTGCTTTCCTATTTGCCTATAGTGCGATCGTTTTTGCCTTAGAATTTAAATATTTTGACGAAACTCACCCTGAGCCTAATAAAGCGCCAATGGCCTTTAAAGAGTTAATGAATCAGTATAAAAACATGCTCTGCCATCGCCAGTTCATCGGCTATATCACCTGCTTAACGGTCTCCATCGCTGGCCTTGCAGTCTTTGAAGCCTCTGCCGGTGTGCTCTTTGCTAGCGTCATGCATTACAGCCCGAATACCGTCAGCTTATTGTTTATTACCCCCCTACCCGGCTATTTTATCGGCAGTTATTTAGCGAGTCATTTAAATCGAGGTCAGAGCATTCCACAAATCATGAAAACAGGCATTGGCACCCTTGCGTTAGGCTCTGTTAGCATGTTGATTTTCGCTTATTTTGGCTATTTTAATGCCTATGCTATTTTAATTCCGATGTTCTTTTATTTTATTGGTGCAGGTTTAATGTTTCCACTGGCGACCACTGGCGCACTGATGCCTTTTGGTCATATTGCCGGTGCTGCTGGCGCTTTTATCGGTGGTATTCAAAACCTAGGCTCTGGGCTATTTACCTCCCTCTCAGCCCTAACACCACAAAAAGATGCAGAACCTCTTGCCATCTTGCTCTGCGTCCTCACTTTGATTACCATTACAGCCTATTACAGCTGTATTGCTGGCCAACAAGAATCAACAGAAGCTTAATCAACACCTCTTTATCGCGTTCAAATTAAGCACAAAACAAACAAGAAGAGAGCCTCATGTCTACAACATCAATCTCCCAACGCTTCCGTGGTTTTTTACCCGTTATTATTGATGTTGAGACCGGCGGCCTTAATGCCGCAACCGATGCGTTACTAGAGATTGCGGCTGTTATTATCGACTTTAACGAACAAGGTCAACTGGTTCCCATAGAAACAATTTCAACACATGTTAAGGCGTTTGCTGGGGCCAACATTGATCCAGAAGCACTTAA
>NZ_MDTU01000001.1:2237646-2255950 GCF_001720395.1 Piscirickettsia litoralis | reverse complement strand
TCCATCAGTGAAGCGGATGCCTTAAAAAATATTCACACCATTCGCCGTAAACTCAAAGAAACCGGCTGCAATCGTGCAATTTTAGCCGGTCATAACCCAACCTTAGATCTCAACTTCCTTAATAAAGCCGTCACCCGCTCAGGCGTTAAACGCAACCCCTTTCACCCTTTTAGTAGCTTCGATACCGCAACACTTGCCGGCCTTGCTGTCGGTCAAACCGTGCTGGCCATTAGTTGTAAAACCGCCGGCATCGAATTTGATTATGCAAAGGCCCACGGCGCCCACTATGACGCTGAAAAAACAGCTGAGCTATTTTGTCTCATTGTTAATCGCTGGCAACAACTCGGTGGCTGGCCTCTTCACTCCTCGGCCAAAACCTCCCTGTAAATCCTTTCAAGGTAGTGATAGTGAATGATTTCTGTCTCTGTACTCTAAGCCTATCTCTTCTTCACTCATTGAACTGCCTCGTAACCGAGAAGGACTACGACAAAAATGCTTATATATTGACGTATTAGCTTCTCTGCCATTAACCCAACGATAAATAAGGTCAACATTATCTGCTGCGATATTCATACTCACATAGCCATGCTGATCGCCAGAACCATGATCTTCACCAACAACTTTAATCTGCAAATCATGCTCTCTTTGCAACTGACCATAACAAGAGGTATATTTGTGCATTTTTTCCAACTTAGCCCCTCCAGCCCCAGAGACCAGCTGAAAAGCACGGCGCTGGTCATTTAATTCAAACACATAACCTGCTAACGCATGATCATGTGCAGAAATAATAATATCGAATGGATAATCTTTTAGTTGACTATATAAAACTTCATTGTAACTGATTTTTCCAGTTTTCTTGCCTGGGTGGAAAAACTGCTCATATAAACTCCAGTCCTTCTTGCCATTAACTAAGTTTCTTTTACCAATCGCGAGCAAAGGGTGGTGAGACACTAGAATCTGCCATTTTTCTGGATGTGCTAACTGCTGCTTTTGAAAAACTTGTGCCAACCACGCTTGTTGCTGGGCGTCATAATAATAAGAAGTCGAGTCGATACAGTAAAATTCAGCGTATTCTGTTGTAAAGTGATAATAACGATAAGGCATATTCCAACCAGATGAACGCTCACTGCGATCATAGCATGCCCTAATTTGATTCAGTGCCAAATTTAGCTTATAACGACTCCCTTCATCTCCACCATGGCTCCAAATTCCCCAATCATGATTACCTAATAAAGCAAAAGTATCAGGGCCATAATTCAAATTCGTAAAGTTATGGCGTAAATGATTAGATGAAGAAACAGAAAAAGAAGACCACTTCTTGTGGCCCAAACCATCTGAGTAAAAACTTATCCCCCAACAGTAATGTCACTGTCGCATGTTCTCGGTAATTCGCGGCTAAATCTGCAACTTGGTGTTGCGTATTATTATTTGCGCTTGCAAATTGACTATACAACCAGCGTTTTGCACCACTCCCTGGAGCACTCCAACGCACACCACTCGCCCCACTAACGCCTTGACAGCCAATGAGATCAAATGAACTTTTCTTACCTAAATCAATAGAAAATGGGATACTGCTACCATCATCAATCAATGGAAAGTCAGATGCTAAATTATATTTTTCAGAGTAATAATTTTCGATAATTCCTTTTCTAAATTTTTTATAGCTACTGCCACCGAGAACATCTGCTAACTTCACTGGGGCTTCAAAAGGAGGGAGGCGATAACGTGAGTCAAATGGAGAATATGCTCCTGAATACATAAAAAAATCCCTAATTAAACTATATTCTTATCTTATTATTATTTTTATTATTAATTTAGATTAAATTTTCATAATATAGAAAATTCACCCAATATTATAAATTACTTATTTTATTTCAAACAGTAACTCTAGTGCATCATTGCATATATTCTTATTATAATCTCTAACGAAGGTCAATCGTTTTTTCTAAAATAAAATCAATAAAGGCTCTAAATTTCGGCAACATCGCATTTTTTTTGTCATAAAATAAATAGCCTTCCATTTTTTTAGAAAAAATATCATCAAACAATGGGACCAAACGTCCAGATTCTAAATAAGGTCGGCAAATCAACTCTGGACAATCAATAACTCCTAACCCTTGCACACCTGCGGATATCACCGCATCAATTGAGTTCAGAGTTACTTTAGCTGGCGGAATTATAACCTCTTTATCGGCATACATTTTCAGTGTCTGTTGCGGTGAACGGATTTTATGATAAATAAAATCATGATTTTTTAATTCTCCCAAAGATTTAGGCTGACCGTATTTTTTTAGATAAACAGGAGACGCCGAAAACATTGCCGAAATCACCATTAGACGCTGACTATGCAGATTTCCAGGTAATTCCTTATAGTAATTACTAAAACCTAATAGAACATCAACTTCTTGACGGCTAAAATCCGGAATACGCTCAGAAACCTCTATATCCAATTGAACTTTGGGGTAGCGTTGATAAAAATCCTCAAGCTCTTCAATCAAGTAACGATGGGCCGTATAGTAGGATGAAACGATTCTCAGCCTGCCTTTGGGTTCCTGATGTGCTCGATCAGCAAAGGCCGCCGTTTCTGCAATTTTTTCTTGTAACTCTTTACAATGCTCATAAAATCGCTCGCCCTGTTCAGTCAGTTTTAACCGCCGTGTAGAGCGCTGTAGTAAAGAAAAGCCAAGTGCTTTCTCTAATTTTTTCAATTGGATACTTACCGCCGCGGCAGAAAGGTCCAGTTTTTCTGCCGCTCGGCTCATTGATTGTTTTTCAACAACTTCTATAAAAGCCATCATGTAGGGGACAACTGTTAGCATGCTAGCCTCACTCGATTATTAAAAAATAATTAATAATTAATTAAATTAAAATATATTAATTAAAATTATTTAATCAATATAATCGATTTCACAGATAAAATAAAGCATTCGGAGAAACACTATGATAACGCTGACTCTCAAGCAAAGACAGGCTCAGCCGCCGGTCTATCTGCTTGTTTTATTAATGAGTTTTGCATCGCTCGCTGCCGTACTCATCACCCCAGCTCTACCGATGATCGGCCAAGACTTCCATATTAGCTCCTCTGGCTCAACTTGGTTGATCACCCTGTTTTTACTAGGTTATGCCATCGGCCAACTCCCCTATGGCCCCATTGCCAACCGCTTCGGACGCAGGAAAGCAGCTCTAGTCGGCTTAGCCCTCGCCTTAGTCGGCAGCCTTTTACAACTATTGGCAATGGCCGAGCATAGCTTTTCGCTGTTGCTCCTGGCGCGAGCGCTCAGCGCTTTCGGTGGAGCTTGCGGCCCAGTGCTCGCGATGACCATACTATCTGATTGCTATGATGAGGCCGGCGCAAGGAAAATGATGGCAACACTCATTTTAGTTTTTGCATTAATGCCTTGTCTCGCCATTGCCTTAGGTGGTTTTTTAACGACTCACTGCGGCTGGCACAGCACATTAATTATTATCGCTATTTATAATATTATCGTACTGGCACTCGTTTATAGCCAATTAGGCGAGACCCTACCGAATGACCAACACAAAAAAATTCACCCCATTCATACAATAAAAGGCTTACTCTCAGTTTTTCTTGCCCCTAATTATTTACTATGTATTTTATTATTTACCGCCGGAACCGCAACAAGCTATTTATTTAATAGCTTGGCTCCAGCTCTAGCAATTGATACACTAAAAGCGAGCCCACAGGATTTTGGCTTACTTAGCATTATCACCTCTGTTGGTCTACTTATCGGCTCATATCTTGCTGGAAACTTAAGTCACAAATACAGTGGCAAAAATGTGCTTATGTTTGGGGTAGTATTATTACTGGCAACAAGCATTATTTTTATCCTCTTATTTTCTGCTAATATTATTAACTTATATAGCCTATTTATGCCGGCTTTTTTCCTATTTATCAGCGCAGCACTCATCATGCCCAATGCTTCGATGCTTGCTTTGTCTGCTGTCAAAGATAAAGCCAGCGGTGCAGGGTCAATGAACGCAACTAATTTACTATTAACCAGTATATTAGTTTCAATCGGCGGGCATTTCTCAGAACATTATTTAACCGCATTACCCATTGCTTTTTTAATACTTGCTCTTGCCAGCCTTGCTGTTTTATTTAACTTAAAACAAATTAAAATATTTAATAATTAAATTTTATTTTATTCAGCCAAGCTATTATCATTCAGTTTGGCTTTTTCTTTATAAGCATCTTGTAACGCTTGCAAACAAAAATCACTGTGAACTTGCAGCATAGACAAAAACATTTCTTCAAGATCTTTTTCATCAACAAAGCGATTGGCTAATGCACCAAATGCCTTTAAGCAAGCAGAAGTAAGCGTTCTTACCTGACATTCTGCCGTTAAGGTCATCAATACCGGTGTTGTTTTCACTTTCGGTCGCTTCGCAATAATATCTTCTAACTGCTCTCGCAATATTGATGAAATATACCTTGCAATCTCTGTTGCATGCTGCTCTACCTTCATTTCTTCAAGTAGTTTTTTCTTAATATTGATATCATCCATAAAAACCCCCAATACCATTGTTAATTAATATTGTAAATATGTAACCTTAACCGATAAACTTCTTCTCTCAATTGATCCGGTGTTAATTGCATTAACTGACCTAAAAACTGGCTAAGCTCAGTCACTTTATGTTTGCAGAGTGACTTTGCTTTTCTCAAATAATTAACTTTATTGCGCCAAACATATTCACAGGTTAAGTTGGCCTGTGTTGATGCCGACAGTTTATTAATAATATGGGTATTTATAAAAACAAACTGATTATCTCCCAAGGAATTCCTCTGCAAAAAAGAAACCGATTTAACTTCACTGGCCTTTTTAGTAAAAGCCTCCTTATCTTCCTGACCTCGAATCAAGCTATATACATAGTGACTCGAAAAATCAGAAGGCAAATAGCCAACTTTTATATTTTCTTTGTAAATTTTAGTTTTAAAAAATAGTTTATTTAAATTTTTTTCTATTACTTCATCATATTTAATTCCTGATATAGACTGGATTTTTTTTAACACATTTCTATAATATAAGTAAATTTTTGCAACAGCCTTATTGCCATTATCATCATCACTAAAATTAACGCGAATCAAAGCACTCTTACACAAACGACGATCAAAAGGATAATAATTATAAGTTTTCTCGCTTTGACAAGAATAAAGACTATAACGATGAGAGGCTATTTTCACCATAAAAATACGTTGGCTGTTCGTAGGAATAGCCAAGTCAATTTCAGAAAAACTTAAGCCTGGAATTTTTTTAAATGATAGTTTAACCGACTCCTCCCCTTGCCAAGTCGCACAAGAAGCAATCAGAACGATAATAGTCAGTATCAAAATACTATATAACAACTTCACTAAACTATACATTCTATTCAACAACTTTGCTCATCTCAGTATCATCTGCCACAGTAACCATACTGCCACCCTTTGAGAGAGCCTGGATTCTTTCAACGGCAAGCTCCACCGTACCCCTTGGGTCAAACTTTGGAATAAAGTCATCACAGCCGACCTTTTCAACCATTGACTTATTGAACCCGCCACTTAAAGAAGTATGCAATACGAGATATAGATCTTTTAATTTCGGATCATTGCGACAATTAACAGTTAAGGTATAACCATCCATTTCTGGCATTTCTGCATCTGTAATTACAAGTGGATATTTTTTAGCTACATTAACATTGTTCTTATAAGCTTCCTCTCTTAAAAAATCAAAAGCCGCAGCACCACTATTTTTAGTGATCACCTCGATATTAATTTTACTTAAAATTTTACACAGATGGCTTCTAGCAAAGCTTGAATCATCAACCACTAAAATTGCCAGGCCCTCAGTATTAAGATCAGTACTTATTTCTTGCATACCATGATATTCAATCTTAGGGCAGACAATATCAGCATAAACTTTCTCTACATCAAGAACTTCAACGATTTCCTCATCAACAAGCACTGTTGCTGTTAGATAATGTGACTCGCCCAGGCCATCCGGTGGTTCACGAATATCATTCCATTCAATGTTAATAATTCGTTCAACACTACCAACTAAAAATCCCTGTATACTGCCATAATATTCAGAAATCACGACAACGGCATCTTCACGACCCACCAAGCTTTGCATGCCCACCGCTCTTCCTAAATCAATCACCGGGATCGCCTGACCACGGATATGGGCTACTCCTAAAATATAGGGGTGACTTTCAGGAATATTAGTTAATGCAATTGGTTGCAGGACCTCTCGAATCTTAAAAACATTCATTGCATACACTTTATCGGTATAGAGCTTAAATAACAGCGATTCGAGCCGATTCTTGCCAACCAACTGTGTTCTAGCATCTACGGTATCTAAAACGCCAGCCATAGCGAGCACCTAAAAATGATTGAAAATTATTAATTAGAAAGCGATCATGCAAAATTACGGCCAACTTTAATCACTTTAATATCAACATTCTTTAAGTAACAAAAGTAATCAAATAGTTATAATCAAGCAAAATGAAATATAAAGAATAAATAGCAAACAAATGTTCCCACTCATGTAACGCTATGATAATATTTTGATCTCATCAATTTTTCATAAGGCCTATTTTTTCATGAAATCCTATAAATTTATTGGCTGTGTTTTACTCTATGCAGGGACGGCCCTCGGCGGTGGTATGCTTGCCCTGCCTCTCGCCACAGCTGCCGTTGGTTACCCTTATTCTACTTTTTTTATTTTTAGCCTGCTGGGCCATCATGACCTTCACAGCATTACTTATTCTTGAAGGTAATCTTGCCTTTGCCAATACAGCCAACTTTAGCACCATGGCACGCCAAACCCTCGGCCGCCCCGGTCAGGCGATTATTTGGCTCGCTTACCTCACCTTGCTCTATGCGCTCACCGCTGCCTATATGTCCGGCGGCACTTCTTTATTTGAAGCGGCAATGACAACTCTCGGTTATCCTAATATTCCAGCGAGCTTAGGTGCGCTATTATTTACTATAATCCTAGGGGGCGTCGTCTTTATTGGTGCTAGAATCGTCGACTATCTTAACCGCGGTTTGATGTTTCTAAAAGCATTTGCCTTTATCTTAATTTTATTCGTATTAATGCCTCACATTAACAGCCAATTTCTAACCAGCCATTTATCACAATTACCTTATAGCTGGGTTGCTTTACCTATCGTCATGGTCGCTTTCGGTTCTCACTTTATCATCCCTAGCATCCGCATATACATCGGCGATGAACCCAAAACCTTACGCAATATCATCCTTATCGGTAGCCTAATCCCTCTCATTGTCTACTTAGTCTGGGAAGCAATTACTCTCGGCATTTTACCTCTAACAGGCACCACCAGCTTTCAAGCCATCGCCGCAAAACACGGCTCCGTTGGTGATATGGTCATCGCGCTACAAAGCCTCACCGATAGCAAGCTCATCAGCTTTGGTTTTAATTTCTTTACCGATGTTGCCATTACAACGTCCTTTCTGGGTGTAACACTCAGCTTATTTGATTTTATTGGTGACGCCTTTAAGTTAAATAACCAATATTCTTCTGGGCGCATTATTGCCGCCTTAATCACTTACTTACCGCCATTGGCCTTTGCCTTGTTCTATCCAAAGGGCTTTGTCATGGCTTTAGGCTATGCCAGCATTTCTGCTGCTGTATTAGTCCTGATTTTCCCAGCCGTTATGGTCGCTGTAGTCCGCTGCTCACCGCGCTTACACTCTAGCTATCGTGTGTTTTCTGGCAATATCGGCCTTATCATCGCAGCGCTTGCCGGTATATTAATTATCACCCTTGAAATTCTTAACAACATGCAGTTATTGCCTAAACTCATGTAAACATTCTAGGTCTAAAGGCAAATCTCACCCCTTTAGACCTTTTATTCGATTAACACTCTGTTAATGCATAAAATGCTAATATAAAACGATTTAGTTTTAAGGCATTATTATGACACTTAGCATTATCACCAGCATTGCTTTTATTCTGAGTCTTTTATTTTTTGCTTTGATCATAAAGCGCTTATTACAAAAGCGCTTTACCACGGCTTTTATCCATACTATTTTAGGCTCAATCACCAGCACTATCGCCACACTCGGTGCATTACTCCTCTTTAATATTTACTTTCTTCACCAAATCACTAAAGATACACCCATTGCCATGGTCAGCCTCAGCCAGCTCACCTCAGAGCAATACCAAGCGACGTTAAGCTTGCCTTCAGGTCAAATTAAAACATTCAAACTAAACGGTAATGACTGGCAATTATCCGCGCAAATTATTGTCTGGGATAACTGGTTACATGCTTTAGGACTCACAAATCGCTACCAATTTGATAGAATCCAAGGCCGTTATAACAATATCGATGACGAATCACATAAACCTCGATCGATTTATAGCCTGAGTCAATCACCGGTTAACTCACTTTGGCAATGGGGCAAAAACCATCATATCGAGCGCTACTTTATTAAAACCGTCTATGGTAATGCGGTCTTTATGCCGATGAGTGATGGTGCAAGCTTTACTATCTCATTGACTGCCAATGGCCTCATCGCAACCCCCATTAACCTTGCAGCTAAAAAAAGCATCGGCCTCGCCTAAATGATCAAAATGAAAGATAAGCAATAAATATCAGGGCATTAAGGCTTTATCAAATAATTTTTTTCAATTTAAGATAATTATGATTTTAGCTTTTAACTATTTTAATAAAATACAAGGGAGAAAATTATGCCAAAAAATCGCAGTGGTCCTCGCAGGTTGTGGGCATTTAGATGGTGCAGAAATCCATGAAAGCACACTCACTTTGCTTTATCTATCACAAGCGGGAGTTAACTATGAATGCTTGGCCCCTAATCGTGACCAGCACCATGTTTTAAATCACCTTAACCAAAAAGAAATTACCGAAAAGCGCAACATTCTTATCGAAGCTGCACGTATTGCCCGAGGTAATATCAAAGCCATTGATACAGCCAATATCAATGATTATGATGCGGTTATTTTTCCAGGCGGCTTTGGTGCGGCAAAAAATCTCTGTGATTTCGCCCTTAAAGGTCAAAACTTTAATGTTCAGGCAGACGTGCTCAGCTTTGCTAAACAAGCCTACCAAGCTTCATTACCGCTTGGCTTTATCTGTATTGCCCCCATTATGATCTCAACCATTTGTGGACCAAATATTGAGCATACACTCGGTGATGATCAAGAAATGATCAGCATTGTTAATAACTTAGGCGGCAAACACGTTAATTGCAAAGTGGATGAAATCGCAGTCGATGAGAAACATAAAATTGTCTCAACACCCGCTTATATGCTTGCCAATAATATTGCAGAAGCCGCAACAGGGATAGAAAAACTGGTAAATAAAGTCATCAGCCTCATTTAAAACAATGCTCCAATTTCAACTTTAAACTCATTAATAGCCTGCTTACACCAGGCTAACTTGTTCCGCTTAGCCTAAATATTTTCAGCTTTCAAATCTTAATGTCATACACACATCTGTTTTAGTATTACTTCCGATAATGGAGCAGAGGTAAACTTAACCACCCTTATCGAAAGTAATAAATAAACAGTCGACGCCTCTAGCCTAATAAGTCGAGTGAAATATCTTTTTGGTTAGTGCTTGATGATTGTTTTTCTGATTCATCAACATGATATTTGTGGAATACATTTGTGAGAGGAGCATAACTAGATGCTGTGCGAGAATCATTTTTTTGCAGCTCATCGACAAATTCATATATTCCATACTTATCTCGAACGGAGCCTGTATTAGCGATTATATTATGACCACAGAAAAATTCTTTCACTGTGTCCCCTCTGTGTAATTTATTGCCATTGCGGTTTTTTTCTTGTGAAAAACGATTCTCACACAAAATCAACTCTTGTTTCATTCGCTTAAATGCTGCAGTTTCTGTCGTAGTACTTTCCAGATCTTCTAAACTTCTTAGACTTTCTGTTCCAAAATTTCGCAGTGCTTCAAGATTGGTTTTTAGGTCTTTTATGATATCAGCACGCTTAAGCCTGTCCTGACTATTACCTAAAATTTGTAAGCCTGTAGCTTTCTCTCTTAGTTTCTTTTCTAATGCATCCACCTGATTAATCGTATGCTCTAATGCAAATTTGAACTTCATGCTTATAACCCCATTTCATTGTTAATTCTGGGTAAGGATAAAGTGAAGCTCTTATTAAATGTACTGAATTTGTATAGTGTTATCTCTGCTTCAATTAAAAAGGCCGGCTATTTCATCAAAAACTCATCACCCTTAGAAAATTTTTAATATAAATCAAATAGATAAATGAAACACGCTCAATAAAATGTTTTTGATGTCGATACAATCATAGAGCCTCAAGATGTGGACAGGTGTATGAAGATTACTGCGAGCCAACTCGACAGTGTTCGGGAATATAAATTTCACGAACAAACGATTCAAAAAGAGACACTGGAGGTCAGTTTCTCCTCTCCACAACCTGAGGCCACAGCCACACTTTCAACTCAAGCCAAAGCCATTCAGTCAACACCTATTACACAACCCATATCAGAACTGAGCGATGCATTTAGCCCTGAAGATAAACTTAAAATTCTAATATTGAAAAAAACTCTATTATCAGCTCACAGGAAAAGAGCTTAAAGTCACAGATCCTAAGGAATTTATAGCCAAAGCAAAAAAGCTCAGATTTAACGGACCCTAATGCTTTATTGGAGCAAAGTAACCAAAGCGAGGGTTACTCATTACGCTATGACTACTACGAGGAAAAAGTAGAACAAGAGCAATTAAAGTTTAACACCCTGGGTATTATTCATACTGAAGATGGCAAAAAAATTCATATTGATTTATCTCTAAATTTGTCCAGAGAGCTTATCGAAAAAAATTCGCTCTCTATTCGTGCAGGAGATGCTTTGAAAGATCCGTTAATTATTAATTTTAATGGTAAAGGTGTGGAGTTACAGCAAGATAAATTTTCATTTGATCTAGACTTAGATGGGCGACTAGATCAAATTTCTTTACTCGCACCTGGCAATGGTTTTTTAGCCCTTGATAAAAATAATGATGGAAGGATTAGTAATGGTTCAGAGCTTTTTGGTCCAACAACTGGACAAGGGTTTTCAGAACTTAGTCAATATGATCAAGATCATAACCAGTGGATTGATGAAAATGATGATATTTTTGAGCGCTTGCGCATCTGGACAAAAGATTCACAAAATAATGATCAGCTGATCGCTTTAGGCCAAGCAAATATCGGCGCAATTTACCTAGGCCATTTAGAGACTCCTTTTACACTCTATAGTCAAGATCAACAATTACAAGGCCAATTGCGATCAACAAGCTTATACCTCAACGAAGCCAATCAATCTGCCGGACTTATTCAACAAATTGATCTCGCGATTTAACTCTAAAATCTATCATTATCAATACTTGACAAGATTTAAAAATTTTACTGTTATTTAATAAATTAATGGCTAAACAGTTTGTCAGCTCTCATGCGTATTTTTTGTGCTTTACTATTCTTAGCATTCAGTCAACTCAACTACGGTCTGACCATGCTTTATAATGAGCGTCCACCTTACTTAAAAACAGAGTCAGACAACAAAGTTTCAGGGCTAACAGCCACACCTATCACTACCGTATTTAAGTTAGCAAATATCCCACTTCACTGGAAAAAATCACCGGCCAAGCGTCACCTTGTTCTGATAAAAAAGAATAATGAACCAGTCTGTGCTGCTGGCTGGTTTAAAAATCCGGAACGTGAGCAATATGCGTTATACACCTTACCTGTTTATCAAGATAAACCCACAGAGCTTCTAACACAGGTCGATAATAAACATATTACTCGACCACTCTCTTTATCTCAATTATTTAAAATTAAAACTACCGTTTTGTTGGCTAAAAGTGGCTACTCCTATGGCCCACAAATTGACCAAGCAATCTCACAGTTCAAGCCTAGACTGATTAAAACAACACGTGAAAATAAACGTATGATCAAAATGTTATCAAAACACCTTGCCGACTATATGTTTATAGCCCCCGAAGAAGCAACGACAGCAATACAAAGCGCAAACCTTAACCCTAAAGATTTCAAGCTAATTAGAATCACAGATATTGCACCTGGTAATAAACGTTATATCATATGCTCTAAAAAAGTCCCTATCACAATTATCAATAAACTTAACCAAGCAATAAAAAGCCTTAAGTGATTTAATCTTGTTGCTATTTCATATTAATCATATAAATGTACTTTCATGTATAAGCTATGTGTCAACAAGAAATTTTATCAGATTGCAATAAAGGTTTTCCAAAACGGCTTTAACTTATCAATCAAAAACTAAATTGAATAATTTTCTCTGTATTTAAGTTCCTCCACTGTAGTCCTGCTTTTGTAGCCATAGCACTGCATCAAAAAATTCTCGACACTCTAATTCTGAACTACAAGCCACAATAAATATCATGGTAATTTTGTAAAAATAAATAGACTTTATCTCACCGGACTTGTTTTTGATTTACAGTCATTGACATAATTATTTCAAAAAAACTGAAAAACAATATTTTTTAAAATTAAATTCCCAATAAAACAAATAAAAGAAAATAAAATCAGAAATAAAATATAAAACAACATGGAAAACAATTATACTTGCCATCAAGTTGAATATAATCCGCTTTCACAGACCGAGTCTTATCATCATAATCAGCGACTGGTAAAAGCACTGTGAGGGCAATATCAGATGAGGATAAGATCATGTCTACACACGCACCTTTAGAGCTAAGTTCTCTTTTCAGCGCAGAACAAATAGAAAACCTCGAAAAAGGAGGATTTGCTCGGGTTAAGGCAACAGGCATCACCCTAAAAGAGCTCAGAGAGTTACCTGCTTTAGTAGGGCGCGCTGGTTGTGAAGCGGGTTTATTTCATTTAAAAAAGCAAGACGAACCTTTTGATGCACATTTGGCAGTAAAGGTTGCCAAAGCACAGGGAGATAAGCCAGGGGTTGGGGCATCTATATCAGCGAGTGGTGCTCCAGCAGGGTATCAAGCAAACTTTCTCGCACACTCACATCCAAAAGAAGCTGACAAGCTAATTTCTAAAGATGAGTTTAACGCAGATATATTGCACTGTAAGAAGGAACAAGCTGAACTTGTAGTCAGCGTACGAGGGCATGCCATTTTATACGATTATGATGGAGTACTCAGCCAACGCAGTAGTGATGGCAAAAGCTATGTAGAGGCATTACAGCCAGAACTGGTGGAGAAACACCCAGAAATCAATGAAATATATAAAGATCTCATAACAAAGAGAATACAGCCAGATGACTACGATCGACTCACCGAGATCAGAAGCCACGCGAAAAGAAGCGAAGACATCAGGTCACGCACAAGACCGGAGCCACCTCAACAATCACCCACACTCATGCTCGAACGCCAAGAAGCTGTAGAGCCGGATGGGGATGCCTTCCTCGAAGCATTCGACCTTATATAACCGAACAGATAACCACTTATATTTACACTCAATCATTAGCACAATAATATTAGCGGTATCTTGTACTAAAAAACCACAATCTCATCAAAAATAAGCTGCACGAGCAATTTATTTATAAGTAGACCAAGGGGAATCTCTATGAAACCAAAAAAAGAAATTATCAACCTTATTACATCCAACGATTTTGAAGGCGCGAAAAGCGCATTAAAGGACTATATTACAACCGATGCAACAGGTGATGACTTTGGTAGGCATTTGCAAGAGGCTGTATCAACCACAGCAACCTCCTATAGTGCAACGCCAAATGAGGCGTCCAAAATCCAAGAATTTTATGCGTTAATCGAACAACAAGCAATGCGCGCCATGACTACAAATCCAACTACGGCGAGTTTACTCTGTAGAATACGCTCAACAGCAACTATGTTTCCTGAAATTGATTTAAGTGACGAAGCCTTAGATCGCATCAGCGCAAATCCACTACAACAGAACACGACCCCTTTTGCACATAGAAGAGCAACAACTACTGCAGAGCAAGACCAAGAGGCAGGTTACTCGCTCCCCTCGTGCACCGTCCAATAAAAAGCAGACTGGGCATACTCAATACAACAATATTAAATTTTAATTTAATACACTCATACTTAAGGTTGATTTAGTTATGAAAGTTTCAGTTATTGGCTTACCTGATGATAAAAAATTATTTTTCAAAAGCCTAGAGGACCCATCCATACCCAAAACAATGAGCACACTAGGGAAAAATTTTCATCACCTTGATGATACTCAGTTCGTCGACTATTCTAGCAATGATCGCTTTTATGATATGAATAAAAAAGACCTGCGACATGCAGATCTCGTTATTCTAGTCTCAGATCCCAATGTAATTGAAGAAAGCCCGCAAAAGATTTATTTAGACCTGGCCCAACGATTCGATAAAGAAATAATCAATGGTACCAGTCCTACAGGAGAATTGATCTGCACGCCTCAAGAAGTCTCCAGATTAATGCCCACTCCTCACTTCCCTGAACATCTGCCTTCCTCAAAACCTGCGATTCCCTTAGCAGCAGCGACCTCTGTACATACCACAGGAGAGCCTGCCGATCCTTGGGCTGTTTCCACCCCCTTTAATGAGCGTCGTCATCGACGTGGAGAACAAATAGCACAAAAAATGCAAGAAGATGCTTTTGATAATGAATCCGGCTTATAAAAAAGGCCCTTACGGGCCTAATTATTTTTAGTTGCAGCTTAATTTATTAGTATAAATTAGCTGTAAAAGTTCACCATTTTTTCTAGTGTCACAGGCTTAATTTTATCAGCTTGCCCTGCTGCACCAAACTGCTCATAACGCGCCGCACAGATTTCACTCATCGCCTCCATCGCCGGCTTTAAGTATTTACGTGGATCAAATTCAGCCGGATGCTCAGCAAAGAAACGACGAATCGCTCCCGTTGCTGCCAAGCGTAAATCAGTATCGATATTCACCTTACGCACACCGTTACGGATACCCTCTTGAATTTCTTCAACCGGCACACCATAGGTTTCAGGAATTTTACCACCGAACTCATTAATCACTGCAAGCCAGTCTTGTGGCACTGAAGATGAACCATGCATGACTAAGTGCGTGTTTGGAATGCTTTCATGAATGGCACGAATGCGATCAATGACTAATACATCGCCTTTAGGGGGCTTAGAGAATTTATAAGCACCATGACTGGTGCCAATCGCAATCGCTAAGGCATCAACGCCAGTTTTGGCAACAAAATCAGCCGCTTCAACCGGATCCGTCAACATTTGATCGTGGCTTAAAGTACCTTCTGCACCGACACCATCTTCTTCGCCGGCTTGTCCTGTTTCAAGAGAACCTAAACAGCCTAATTCACCTTCAACAGAAACACCACACGCATGCGCCATTTCAACGGTTTTACGAGTCACATCCACATTATATTCATAGCTTGCAGGGGTTTTACCATCCGCTTGTAAAGAACCATCCATCATCACAGATGAAAAGCCAAGTTGAATAGAGCGCTGACAAACAGAAGGGGATGTGCCGTGATCTTGGTGCATCACCACCGGAATATGTGGATATTCTTCAATCGCAGCGAGCACTAAATGACGTAAAAATTCAGATTTTGCATATTTACGCGCACCGGCTGAAGCCTGGATAATCACCGGGCTATTAGTACGGTCTGCGGCATCCATCACTGCACGCATTTGCTCAAGGTTATTGACATTAAATGCAGGCACACCATAGTTATTTTCTGCGGCATGATCGAGTAATTGACGTAATGAAATTAAAGCCATGATTTTCTTCCCCTAAAATTTAAACAATTTGTCCAACACGTAAAAATTTAATCGCATTCGTACCGCCGTGAATCCCTTGATGATCCCCTTTGGTCAAAATCACGATATCACCCTCTGCTAATAAGCCCCGCTTTTGCAGCTCACCCACTGCAATTTGGTTCACCTCATGCTTCGGCTCAATCGGTGTCGGGTCAAACGCGAGTGCTTCTACCCCACGCACTAAAGCCAAACGACGACGTGTTTCCACACTACGACTCAAAGCAAAGATCGGTAATCCTGAATGAATACGCGACATCCATAGCGGCGTTGCTCCCGATTCTGTCAAACACACAATCGCTTTCACACCTTTTAAGTGGTTCGCTGCATACATAGTCGCCATTGCAACCGCTTCATCAACACGCTGGAACTCACACTCAACACGGTGACGAGAAACCTGTGCTTTGCGTTCACGCTCGGCTCCTAGGCATACGCGCGACATCGCCGCAACCACTTCCTCTGGATATTCACCGGTTGCTGTTTCTGCTGAAAGCATCACAGCATCAGTCCCGTCCAATACCGCATTAGCCACATCAAAGACTTCGGCGCGTGTTGGCATCGAGTTATGGATCATTGATTCCATCATCTGCGTTGCCGTAATAACCACCCGGTCTAAGGTGCGCGCACGCTGAATGATTTTCTTTTGTACACCGATCAGCTCAGCGTCACCGATTTCTACCCCTAAATCACCACGAGCGACCATTACCGCATCAGATGCTGTGATAATTGCATCGAGTGTTTTATCGTCACTGACCGCTTCTGCGCGCTCAATCTTAGCCACTAAGGCCGCACCGCAACTTTGTGCATCGAGTAAACGACGGGCTTCTTGCATATCTTCGGCTGAGCGCGGGAAAGAAACTGCAACAAAATCTACACCGATTTTCGCTGCAGTGACGATATCATTACGGTCTTTATCTGTTAAGGCCGCAGCACTCATGCCTCCGCCTTGGCGGTTAATGCCTTTATTATTAGAAAGCTCGCCACCAATCACAACTTCGCACAACACGCGCGTTCCTGTGACACTTTTCACTTTAAACACTAAGCGGCCATCATCGAGCAATAAAACATCACCACTATCTACATCATTAGGCAATTCTTTATAATCAATACCGACTTGCGTTGCATCGCCGGCTTGACTGTCTAAGCTGGCGTCTAAAATAAAATCTGCGCCTTTCTCCAAAACAACTTTGCCATTTTTAAAGCGAGCGATACGAATTTTAGGCCCTTGCAAATCCCCCAAAATTGCGACATTTAAATCAAGCTTTTTGGAAATTTCACGAACAAGCTCAGCACGGCGCATGTGATCTTCTGCTTCACCGTGAGAAAAGTTCAAGCGTACAACATTCGCACCGGCACTTAAAACACGCTCTAAAGCTTCGGGTGTTTCTGTTGCAGGGCCCAAGGTTGTTACAATTTTTGTACGTCTAATTTGATTCATTTAAATTTACCCTAAACTTAGCACCTAGCGACAGGCACGTGTGCTTAACATTTCAACGGCAGGCAAGGCTTTGCCTTCTAAAAACTCTAGAAACGCACCACCGGCTGTCGAAATATATGAGATTTCTTTTTCAACTTGATATTTCTCAATCGCTGCAATGGTATCTCCTCCACCCGCAAGCGAGAACGCTGAACTTTTTGCAATCGCTAAAGATAACGCTTTTGTTCCCTCACCAAAGGCATCGAATTCGAAAACGCCCAAAGGCCCATTCCAGACAATCGTCTTTGCATTGACTAACAATTCAGCCAATTTTTCTTGTGCTTTTGGTCCAATATCAAGAATCATCTCATCATCGGCCACATCCGCGACATTTTTAATCGTTGCAGCGGCGTTTTCACTAAACTCTGTAGCGACGCGCACATCTTCTGGCAAAGGCACAACGCCACCTTTCGCTTCCATCCTCGCCATAATCGTGCGAGCTTCATCCAGCAATTCTTTTTCATACAAAGAACTGCCCACATTCAAACCTTGTGCAGCAAGAAAGGTATTGGCAATTCCACCACCGACAATCAATTGATCTACTTTGTCTGCCAATGATTTTAATACCGTCAGCTTCGTCGATACTTTCGAGCCACCGACAATAGCCAATAACGGACGCTCAGGTGCAGTTAATGCTTTACCTAACGAGTTTAACTCACGCATTAACAACGGACCTGCACAGGCTTCTTTAGCGTACTCAGCCACACCCACCGTTGAGGCTTGCGCCCGATGAGAAGTTGCAAAAGCATCCATGACAAAGACATCGCATAACGCCGCCATTTTTTGTGCAAGTTCAGGATTATTTTTCTTCTCACCCGCATTAAAACGGACATTCTCACACAGTACGATCTCGCCTGACTCAATACTTACACCATTAAGCCAATCTTTTTCAAAGCGCACACTTTGCCCGAGTAAATTGGCGAGACGATCAGCCACTGGGGCTAATGAGAAGGCAGCATCATATTCGCCTTCTGTCGGTCGTCCTAAATGCGACATAATAATGACTGCAGCACCTTTTTCCAAGGCACGTTTTATAGTAGGAATTGCAGCA
>NZ_MDTU01000001.1:2204595-2237621 GCF_001720395.1 Piscirickettsia litoralis | reverse complement strand
ATCACTTGTAACCTGACCATTTTTCAGCGGAACGTTTAAATCTTCACGGATCAGCACACGCTTACCATCTAAGTTTAATTGTTCCATCTCTAAAATATTCACGGCAACACTCCAAGTTAATTTAAAAAGCAAAAAGCGTGGTCACCCACGCTTTTTCTCAGTTATTTTGCATTCATCAATGCCATCGTTGTATCCAACATACGATTTGAGAAACCCCACTCATTATCGTACCAAGAGAGCACTTTCACCAAACGACCCGATACTCGCGTTTGCGTTGCATCAAAGGTCGAGGATGCTGGACAATGGTTAAAGTCTACAGACACAAGAGGTGCCGTGTTGTAGTCTAAAATGCCTTTCAGCTCACCTTCAGAAGCTGTTTTTAGAATCTGATTGACTTCTTCAACCGTGGTATCACGAGATGCCGTAAAGGTTAAGTCAACTACAGAAACATTAATTGTTGGCACACGCATCGCAAAGCCATCTAAACGACCCGCTAGCTCAGGCAATACCAAACCTACCGCTTTGGCCGCCCCTGTGCTTGTTGGGATCATCGATTGAGTTGCAGAGCGTGCACGACGCACATCAGTATGATAAACATCAGTTAACTTCTGATCATTAGTATAGGCATGAATCGTTGTCATCAAGCCTTGCTCAATCCCCACAGTCTCATATAAAGGCTTAACCAGCGGAGCCAAGCAGTTCGTTGTGCAAGATGCGTTTGAAATGATCTGATCAGACGCTTTTAATGTCTTGTCATTAACACCATACACCACAGTTGCATCGACATCCGTCCCAGGGGCTGAAATAATGACTTTTTTCGCACCCGCAGTGATATGCATCGCCGCTTTTTCACGCTTAGTGAAAAGCCCCGTGCACTCATAGACGACATCGACGTTCATGCTGCCCCAAGGGAGGTTTTCTGGGTTACGCTCAGATAAAATCTGAATGCTATCACCGTTAACGATCATATGAGTACCGTCAACAGCAACATCCGCATTAAAACGACCATGTGCGGTATCGTATTTAGTCAAGTGTGCATTAATTTCTGCATCACCTAAATCATTGATCGCAACAATTTGAATATCATCACGACGGTTACCTTCATATAGAGCACGCAGTACGTTACGTCCAATACGCCCGTAACCATTAATTGCAACGCGAATAGTCATATAGCTTCTCCTTAATTACTTTTTTAATCAGTGCTGTCTAATAAACGTTCTGCGACTGCAACCACATTCGCTTCAGTAAAACCAAAATGCTCAAATAATACGTCTGCCGGTGCAGAGTCACCATAGGACTCCATCCCGACCACCTTGCCATCGATGCCAACATATTTGTACCAACTCTCTGGCGATGCTGCTTCTATGGCAATACGTGCGCGCACATTTGTCGGCAACACTTTTTCTTTATATTCTTCATCTTGTGCATCAAACACTTCTGTCGATGGCATCGAAACGACTCTTACGGCAACGCCCTTAAGATCCAAAGCCTTCGCCGCACTTAGCGCGAGCTGAACCTCAGAGCCTGTTGCAATCAAAATCAATCGAGGTGTTTGCTTGCAGTCATGAAGAATATACCCCCCTCGAGCAACGTTCGCAACGGTTTGCCCATCACGCTCTAGGAAAGGCAGATTCTGACGCGACAGCACCAAAGCTGATGGCGCATCGCAAGATTCCAAGGCTGCCGTCCACGCAACTGCCGTCTCAACCGTATCGGCAGGGCGCCAGGTATTAATATTTGGCATAGAGCGCAAACTCGCTAAATGCTCAACCGGCTGATGGGTCGGGCCATCTTCACCCAAACCAATCGAATCATGACTGTAGACAAAAACCACTCGTTGCTTCATCAATGCTGCCATTCTGACTGCATTACGCGCATAATCCATAAAGGTAAGGAAGGTGCCACCAAATGGAATAAAGCCACCATACAGCGCCATGCCATTCATCATCGCTGACATACCAAACTCACGAACGCCATATTGCAGGTAGTTACCACTGGCATCATCTGGGCGCACCGCACGCGCTGCTTTAATCTGTGTGCAATTCGAACCACTTAAGTCGGCAGAGCCACCTA
This sequence comes from Piscirickettsia litoralis, assembly GCF_001720395.1. Taxonomy (NCBI): domain Bacteria; kingdom Pseudomonadati; phylum Pseudomonadota; class Gammaproteobacteria; order Thiotrichales; family Piscirickettsiaceae; genus Piscirickettsia; species Piscirickettsia litoralis. Next base: position 2,235,548 of record NZ_MDTU01000001.1, on the reverse strand, counting down.
ATAATTCAGGCAATTCTTGGCTGATTTTTTCTAATACATTCAAAGACGCCTTGCGCGTTGCGACTGTTTTGGCCTCAGCGACTGTATCATTCACCAAACGATCGGTCACCGCTTGCCAATTTTCAGGAAGTTTTCCAGCTAAGCGACGCTCAAGTTCAAGCGCTAATTCAGGAAACTCCTGTTTGTAGCCATCAAATAATTGCTGCCACGCGCGCTCTTGGCTTGCGCCTTGCTCTTTGGCATCAAAGGCCGCATAAATATCCTGTGGAATCTCAAACGGCGCGTGTTCCCAGCCTAAGGCAGCGCGCGTCTTCTGCACTTCTTCTACACCCAATGCCGCACCATGAGAACCAGCCGTTCCAGCCTTATTAGGCGAACCAAAGCCAATCACGGTTTTACAACAAATCAAACTTGGACGCTCATCGGCTTGGGCCTCAGTAATAGCAACTTCAAGCGATTTAGGATCATGCCCATCGACTCCAGCAACCACATGCCAGCCATAGGCTTTAAAGCGCTCAACGGTGTCATCAGAGAACCAATTAACGACGTCGCCATCGATAGAAATACCATTGTCATCCCAAAACGCAATCAATTTGCCTAATTTTTGCGTACCCGCAAACGAACACACCTCATGAGAGATGCCTTCCATCAGGCAACCATCACCCAAGAAAGTATAAGTATAATGATCGATCACAGGAAAATTAGGGCGATTAAATTGACTCGCCAGCATCTTTTCAGCAAGCGCCATACCTACAGCATTGGCAATCCCCTGGCCTAGGGGGCCTGTGGTTGTTTCAACTCCGGGAGTATGGCCATACTCGGGGTGACCAGCGGTTTTTGAATTTAATTGACGGAAGTTTTTAATATTTTCTATCGGCAAATCATAACCAGATAGGTGCAATAATGCATAATGGAGCATAGAGCCATGCCCATTGGACAAGATAAATCGGTCGCGATTTGGCCAATTGGGGTTTTGCGGGTTGTGCTTTAAAAAGCCATTCCACAAGACTTCGGCGATATCCGCCATTCCCATTGGCATCCCTGGGTGCCCTGAATTCGCTTGTTGGACCGCATCCATACTTAATGCGCGAATTGCAGCGGCGAGATAAGAACGTGAGAGCATGCTAAACTCCTGACAACTACGGGGTTGGACAAGAAAAGTCAGGGCTATTCTCCCTTAGCTCTTGTCATTACGCAAGGGTTAGGGCAACAATCATAAATAACTTGTAATAAATCAAGCGCGAAGAGTTTACTTGGTTGACATATTATAAGGATAAGGCTCTAATACAGCCTACAGCCTTAACATTAGGCTGTTGTTACGTGTATAAGTTAAGGCACCCGAACCGTTGTTAAACTATTCAGCAGCCAGTTAATGGCGCTAAGTCACTGGTTTAGCCTAACTTATTTTTGGGGGCCACGAGGATAAATCCATCGATTTCCTCTGGCATTAAACATTAAGGCAAGCCTAAGCTTAAAAAGGCGGCCACACTCATAATTAAGGGTAATGCCATGAGTCATCACTATACTTTTACCTCAGAATCCGTCTCTGAAGGACATCCAGATAAAATCGCCGACCAAATTTCCGACGCTATTCTAGATGCCATCTTAAAACAAGACATTAACGGCCGTGTGGCCTGTGAGACGTTAGTTAAAACCGGCATGGTCATCGTCGCCGGTGAAATTTCAACCTCAGCCTGGGTTGACGTTGAAAATATCGTCCGCAAAGTTGTGACCGATATCGGCTACGATGATTCAGCCATGGGCTTTGATGGCAACTCTTGCGCCGTCATTAATGCCATCGGTCAACAGTCCCCTGAAATCGCCATGGGAGTTGATGAAACCTCAGAACATGAACAAGGTGCTGGCGATCAGGGTCTGATGTTTGGCTATGCAACCAATGAAACGGATGTCTTAATGCCTGCGCCAATTACCTACTCGCATCGCCTGATGCTGCGCCAAGCACAATTACGCAAAAGCGGCCGCCTGCCTTGGTTACGCCCAGATGCCAAAGCCCAGCTTAGCTTTGTTTACCAAGATGGTAAGCCTGTTGGTATCGATACTGTCGTGCTTTCAACGCAGCATGCCCCTGATATTTCCAATGCAGACCTACATGAAGCCATTATTGAAGAAGTCATTAAACCAACGTTACCTAAAGAATGGATTAACGAGAAAACACGCTATTTCGTCAATCCAACCGGCCGATTCGTCATTGGTGGGCCCATGGGCGATTGCGGCTTAACCGGTCGCAAAATCATTGTTGACACCTATGGTGGCGCAGCGCGTCACGGTGGCGGCGCATTCTCAGGTAAAGACCCATCAAAAGTGGACCGTTCTGCCGCTTATGCTGCACGTTATGTTGCTAAAAATATTGTCGCTGCGGGCATTGCTGATCGTTGTGAAATTCAGGTTTCTTATGCCATCGGCATCGCAGAGCCGACTTCTGTTTACATTAATACCTTCGGCACCGGCAAAATCAGCGATGAGAAAATTAGCCAACTCGTCCGCCAGCACTTTGATCTACGCCCGCGTGGCATTACTAAAATGCTAGACTTACTCACTCAACCTTATCTACCTACTGCAAGTTATGGTCACTTTGGTCGTAGTGATGATAGCTTCACCTGGGAGCGTACAGATAAAGCTGAGCTATTACGCAGTGAAGCTGGCCTATAAAAGCCAAGCTTTCAACTTAAAAACTAAAAAGCGGCTAAGCCGCTTTTTTTATAAACTCTCAATAATCATCACCTCTTAGTTTCTAGTTTTTTCTTAACAGTCCTTGTAATCTGAATCTGTCACTAAACTAAACTTATAACCCAACAAGAGCGAAATACCGTGATAAAAGTCGGCCAAAGCAAACAACAAATAGACACTCCAGCACTAGTCATTGACCGTCAAAAGCTCATGACCAACCTTAACTTTATGCAAGATTTTGCCAATAAGCAGGGTAAACAACTAAGACCTCATGCGAAAACACACAAGTGCACACAGCTTGCCAAACTACAGAAACAAACAGGCGCGATTGGCATTTGTGCAACGAAAGTCGGCGAGGCTGAAGTACTCGTCACAAAAGGCATTACCGGCGTGCTTCTCACTTCTCCTGTAGTGACCCCACAAAAAATTCAGCGCTTGGTTCAACTGGTTCAAAAAGAAAGCGGTATCATGGTTGTGGTCGATCAAGCTGAAAATGCCCAGGCATTAAGCCAAGCGTCACTGCAAGCCGGTACAACCCTCAAGGTACTCGTTGATATCGATCCAGGCGTTCATCGCACTGGAACCTCTTACGCTAATGCGCTCACTTTAGGAAAATTACTACACGAATTGCCTGGTTTAAGCTTGCAAGGCCTCCAATGCTATGCAGGTAACTTGCAACATATTCATGACTTCAATGACCGCAAGACAGCATCCAGTTTAGCCATGCAAAAAGCAAGTGATGTTCTAGCCCAGTTTAAGAAAGAAAATTTGCCTTGCACTATACTCACAGGCACCGGCACTGGCACTTATGATATCGATAGTCAAGTGGATTTAGTGACTGAAATTCAACCCGGTTCTTATACGGTTATGGACCAAGAATATGCCAATATCCAATGGCAAAACTTACAAGCCTTTAACCCGTTTCAGCCTGCAATGACATTACTTACAACCGTCATCAGCGCGAATCATGAGAGTCACGTCACGGTGGACGCAGGCTTAAAATCACTCTATATCGATCAGACCCCGCCTCGCATTATCAGTCACCCTCACTTAAGTTATGACTGGGGTGGTTTTGGTGATGAACATGGCAAAATAACAAGTGACGGTACTGGCACACTGCCTAAAGTGGGTGAAGTCTTAGAGCTTATCGTTCCACATTGCGATCCAACGATTAATTTGTTTGACCAGTTTTATATTACTGAGGGCGATACTATCACCGATATTTGGCCAATCGACCTGCGTGGTAAATCCCAGTAATGAGGTGATTAGATTGACCTGAGCATATAGCGCGATGCCGGACAATCCTTTATACTGGGGCCAATTTTTACTAATTTTAAAAGTCTATTTTGAATGCAAAATAGATAACAAATGAGGAAAACTATGACCATTAATCTTGCTGCAGGCAAAGACGTTCCCAACGATATCAATGTAATTATTGAGATTCCAGCACAAAGCGAACCGGTGAAATACGAAGTCGATAAAGACTCTGGCCTATTGTTTGTTGACCGTTTTATGGGCACATGCATGCACTACCCTGCAAATTATGGCTATATCCCAAACACACTGTCTGATGATGGTGATCCGGCAGATGTCCTAGTAGTCACTCCTACGCCCGTCCGTCATGGCGCTGTATTACGTTGTCGCCCACTTGGGATGCTCAAAATGACTGATGAATCAGGCATCGATGCAAAAATCATTGCCGTCCCTGTCGATAAAATTTCTCAAAATATTTATAAAAATATTGAAAAAATTGAAGATTTACCACCTTTATTACTTGCGCAGATCAAACATTTCTTCGAGCATTATAAAGACTTAGAAGAAGGTAAATGGGTGAAGGTTGAGGGCTGGGCCGACCTAGAAGAAACTAAGGCTGAAATTGTTGCAAGTCTAGAGCGCGCGCAATAATGAAAAGCGAGAGCCGGTCATCGGCTGGCTCCTCTCGTCATTACGCTTGCCCCGAAGAACATCACCAGCACTCTCTTGACGAGTTATTAAAGAATGTTAGTCAAATTTGTGCACAAAAAGGCTTGCGCTTAACCGATGTTCGCAAACGCGTCTTGACCTTGATCTGGCAAGCCCAATCCCCTATCGGCGCTTATGCACTATTAGAAATATTGCAACAACACCAAACCAATGCGAAGCCGCCCACTATTTATCGTGCTTTAGATTTTCTATTGGAACACCGATTTATTCACCGTATCAGCAGCCTAAATGCTTACATTGCCTGCGCGCACCCCGAATATCACCACAGCGCTTATTTCTTTATTTGCAAAAGCTGCAATGCCAGCTTTGAGATCTCTCATCCTGCGCTTGATCAAACCATAGAGCAAGCGGTGCAGCCCTTCGGTTGCAGAATAGAAAATAAGATTATCGAAGTCACAGGTCTATGCAAAACCTGCCTCTTAACTAAATAACTTCCTTTCAAAATGCTTGGCCAACCAATGATCCATTGAAATTTTTCCTGAACCATGAAACATTAATAACATGAGTAATAACCCCCAATTTACATGCTGTAATAAGCCAGGCAAACCTTCTGGAGTATGTAAATAAGGATAAGAAATCACGGCAATTGCGTTATAGCAGAAAAAAACGAAAATCACTACACGCCCACCGAGACCCAAAACCAGCAACACAGGCAAAAGCAACTCTGCTCCCGTCCCCAAATAAGCAGCAAACACTGGCGGTAAAAAGGGCACCTGATACTCATGTGTAAACAATAAAATGGTGGTATCCCAACTTTGAATTTTTGTCAGTGCCGCCTTGAAGAAAATGTTTGCGATCCAAAGCCGAGCGGCCAAATCACCTAAAGGCGCAAGAAAATCGAAGGTCTTCAATAGGGGGCGAAAAAGCGTATAAACCTTAGCAAACATAAGCATTCCTTTACTTGATAACGAGTAGGACAGTCACACATAGCCCAGCCAATAACTCACCTTCCCTGCGACCTTGATCTACTTTCTAACTCTATTCCCGATGCACATTACAAGTTTCAAATAACTCTAACCTCCATAGCCTCAACTTGAAAAAAAGCCAGGTATCAGCTCATGCGTATGCGATCCATAAGCTGATTCCAATAACAGAGCCTTTAGAACCAAGCTCTGCAAGTTCGTAACAGACGACTAACCAATACCGATGAAAACTCTGCCAAGCTCATCGATACTTTCATCGCTAATCCCTGCATAATCAAGTTAGTAACCTCTAAGTTCCCTAAGATTCACTCCCTGATACGTTCAGTAAAGCATCGAGATCAGACTATCGCAAGCAAAAGTTAATTACGATTATAATCATGTTATAAATTAGCTTTTTCTCACTTCAGTTTAGCGACCTTGTCCTTTAAAGACTGGCATACATCCTTCGCCGGCTCAATTACAGCGCCGTTTTCATTTTTTACAGCTTTCACATATATCCATTCAGTGGGGTCATAATCCTTAGTAGACTGTCCTGCACAAGCATGCAACTTAGTACCACAATCATTTTTACCTTTGAGTGAGACGCCATAGCACTTCACTGGCTTTGCCTGCACAGCAACCGTTCCAGCTGCAAACGTCGCAGCAACCGCCAAGGCCAAAGCGATATTTTTTTTGCGTCATACTCATCTCCTTATAAGACGTTTTTGAGGGAGGGTAGAAAGTTTATTATTATCATAGACTAAGCAAGCCAAGCCCGGCTAGTTTTTTATTGCCTTGTATTTTATTTTCTGTATTTTTTAATGCGCTGTTAAATCATAGCGGAAAGTGCTGCACTAAATTGTGCAGCCTATTGAAGAGAAGACTAGAGAATTTAAGTAATGTTATTTCACTCGATGCGACTGCTGTAACTCCGCCATGGACACTGTCGGCAGGAAATACTGCAATACCCGCCGATAAACCCGTTTTTTAAATGAAACAACTTCCTGTAATGGGTGCCAATAACTTACCCATTTCCAGCCATCAAACTCCGGTTGCCCTGACAGTTTCAGGTTAATGCTTCGGTCATCAGATAATAATCGCAACAAAAACCACCTTTGTTTCTGACCTATACATATAGGCTCCACACCACGTCGCACCATTTGAGGAGGCAACTTATAACGTAACCAACCACGCGTCACCGCTAAAACCTTCACGTCTTTTGCAGTTAAGCCGACCTCTTCCTCCAATTCACGGAATAAAGCCTCTTCAGCCGTTTCACCCTCAGCAATGCCACCTTGTGGAAATTGCCAAGAACTTTGCCCAATACGTCGCCCCCAAAAAAGTTGCCCATCAGTATTGCATAAAACAATACCGACATTAGCGCGGAAACCTTCCTCATCAATCACGTTTCCACCCCCAACTTATTCGATCTATTTGCCTTTACATTACCATCAACAAGCACAGATAGCATATAAATTTAAAAGCAAATGACCTCAACTATTTTCTTAAAGTGTAGCAATTTTCGCTCCTAAGCTCCATGAGTCTGATACACTCTTTAATAACCATTATTCATTAAAAACTAAAAATATCCGATCAATATGATGGGAAATTTTGCATTTTAACAAGGATGAGTATAGAGTGCAGACCTCAAAACTACAGACTGAGCAACCCCAATGACTGATGTGAAAACGGCATTACAGCCATATCCCATCCTCTCTCACTCACTCTTGCCTGGTTATTGCTTACCGAATATCCAACTCTCTAGGCTCGATCATACAACAATTAACCTAGCTAGCCTGACTCAAAACCAGCATTATGTTTTAATCTTTCTAGAAGCGACAACTTCAACCAGATTTTTAAATAAACTCCATCAAACCTGCGAGAAGTATCAACAAACCCTGCATGCCCTCGATAGCCAGCTTGCCATCTGCTTTACTAAATCCGCAGCCTGCACTTCAATAAAAATCACAGATCACAAACTCTCCGATATTTTCTCGATGACCATAGCCAGCTAAATTATGCACTGCAACAAAGCTTACCCCCGAACAATAACCTTAAAACTAAATTCACAGGCAGCATTCTTGTGATTAAAAAAATGAGTCTAGTGCATGGTATTTTTACTTTGGAAAGTAAAAAAATTGACTCACAATTACGAGAACTCATCGATATATTAAGATTTTTTAACTAAAATTATCAACGAGTTAATTTAATAAACATTAGAATTTATCATTTATAGAACATATTTACACTTGACATATAGCAATTAGAGAAAAACCTGATACAATAGCAAAATCTAACTTTTTTAGATAAAAATCATACTTTGGAACATTAAATAAATAATAGATGGTAATAAAATGAGTGATGGAATCACATTAAAGCAAGCAACCGGAACTCTCGCTAATCGGCTCAGCGGCCTTATGCACGAGAAACGTGTAACAACGGCTCAACTGTCTGAGAACACGGGAGTGGCTGTCGGCACGATTAATCGCCTTGCCAATGACAAGCACAGTAACCCAACACTATCTTCATTACGCCCGATTTGTGACTTTTTTGCATTGACGGTTAGCCAACTCATTGGTGAAGATGACATGCCAGATAGCCCGAAGGATTTTAGCAATCCTCGTAGCTGGCCAGAATTACCAGTCCTCAAGTGGCACGATATCACCACAACAATCGATGCGGCAGCGACTGAGCAGGCGGAGGTTTCTGTTAAAGCCGACGTTAATGTCGGTGAACATGCCTTCATCACTCACATGCCAGACCAATCTATGGCACCACTTTTCCCACATGGTTCAACATTAATTTTTGATCCTGAATGTGATGCTCGTGACCGCCACTATGTACTTGCGTACTTAAAAGAGCATGATACGGTTGTCTTTAAGCAACTCATCATTGATTCTCCTTTTAAATACCTAAAGTCTTTAAACCAAACCTCTCCAGATCAGGAAGGCCAATTGATTAAAATGACAGCCGATGACACCATCATCGCAACGCTCGTGCAATCACAAACTAAATTTTCTCTCTAAATTTTCTCTAGAGAAAATGCATTGAATAAAGGGGCCTTATGGCCCTTTTGTATTTTACGCTCCACTTCGACTCATCCAGCTTCAACATTTACATCTACTGTTAGTTTTGAGATCAAACCTTCTGACAGCCAGTATTGCAATAACCCAGCAATATATTCAACAGTCTTTTCTTCGGCCATTTTATCGACCAACCAAGCACAAACCTCACCAAAACACTTGCCTTGGTTCAGCGCTTGCCAAACTCGCCCACTTAACTCATCCATTGCAACAAAATGGCTAGCCAACTCATAACGCCATACAAAACACGCTTGCAACTCACTCGCTACCGGCTCAACATGCTCTGGATTTTCTTCTATGCTTTGCCAAAGTTCTACGACTCCGTGCTGGACGAAAAGCAAACTTACACTTGGGTGAAAGCCAATGACAACATCAGCCCAGTCCTCAGCGGCAATGTTCGCTAAATCAGCAGTCGTTAATACAGGCGCATCAGCAGCATCTAAACTTAAGTTTAATGCCCATTCAAACTCTGCCATTTCTGCTAATAAAGGCACCTCATTATAAGGCTCATTCTCTTGCAAGAACTGGCTTAACCTCTCACCATAATAACGTACTGAAAAGTGCCGAGCCGGCGTTGCTCGCACATAAGTGCGAATGCACTCTACCATCACCTCATCACCGAGCAATACACGCAGTTTTGGATAGTCATCTATAACGATATCAACTAGACGTGAATAATAAGCATGATGATAAATCATTAAGCGCTCATGGCTATTACCTCGTGGGGGTTTGGCAACGCCTTTAATAAAATCGCCTTCTCCTGCATACACCCAAGTTTGAAAGTCATCTTGCAACTTAGCTAACGGCATCATAATGTTTACCTTCTACAAATACCTTATTACCTAACGTTCGAGCAATATCGAGCTCTTCTAGTAACTCACTTAAGGGTGGAATATGATCATCACGCTCTATCATCGTCGACACCGGCCCTAGTTTTTTTAAGGCATACTGATATAAATCCCAGACCTCTTTAATCACCGGGTGATCATGAGTATCAATAATATAATTCTCATAACGACTATGCCCAGCTAGATGAAACTGCTGCACGGCTTTTTGGGCATATAGTCAATATAAAGACAAGGATCAAAACCATGATTAAAAGCACTGACATAAATATTATTAATATCGAGTAATATTAAACAATCTGCTTGCTGAGCCAATTCGGCCATAAACTCCCACTCGCTGATATTGGACGATTCAAATTCGATATAACTCGATGGATTTTCAATTAAGATACGCTGTCCTAAAAAATCCTGGACAATTTTAATGCGCTTTACAACATGAGCTAAAGCCTCTTCGCTATAAGGCATCGGCATTAAATCATGTAAATTTTTATGCTGCACACCCGTCCAACACAAATGGTCAGACACCCATTTTGCCTCGACTCGATGAGCCAATGCTTTGAGCTGCTTTAAATACTCCATATTCAAAGGATCATAACTACCGATAGACAGTGAGACCCCATGCATAACAATAGGGTAGTCTTGACAAATTTTATCTAAAAAATAAAGTGGTTTACCACCAGGTACTAAATAATTTTCAGTAATAATCTCAAACCATTCTACCGCTTTAGGTTGATGCTCTAAAATATCATGATAGTGATCTGTACGCAGACCTAAGCCATAACCTAAATATGGCAAGCTTGCTATAGACATAAATGAATCCCTCAACAACAAAATCTTTTATCAATTATTATAAAGGGGCCAAGCGCCCCCTAAAAATTATTATTATTAATTAACGACGATAGGCTTTATGATCATCAAGAGAAGCAAGGCTATCTGCAGTATCTACTGTGGCAAGAGAGTGATTAAAGGCACCCGCGCTAAGAACAGTTCCCCCTTTCTTTTTACAAAGATCAGCACTTTTCGCAAAGACCCAACCGGTCCCTTTGCATTTATTTTGTCCCTTACATGAACTTTTAGCTGTCGCACACTCAGACGTGCCTTTACAGCTATTAATGCCCGAACATTTCACAGGGCCTGACTGGCTGGAGGGCTTACTCGCTTGTCCTGCGCAACCTGCAAGAATTAATGCTGCTGCCGCTCCCGCAACCATCGCACCCACTTTTAATTTTTTACTCATATCCATTGATTCCTTTTAAAGTCCCATAAACAAAAACCCGTCGATGCAGGTTACTTTAAATATAACATCAATGAATTTAATCGCGATAAGTCATTATAATTTTTTCACAAAAAAAGCAGCATAAAATGCTGCCTTAAGATTGAAAAGTAAAAAAAGAATTTAAAAATGGATTTAAGATGCTTTCTTCTTAGAGATTTTTCCTTCACCCATTTGGTAAAATGGGTTTTGAGAGGCAAGAGCGTTCACTATATTCATAGAATCTAAAAATACCTTTGATGAACGTTGCGTAAAATCTGAAATTGAACTTAAATTCACATCAACAAGCTCTTCTACTGTTTTTGCTGAATATGAACGTACTGAATTTGCCCGCGTCCATTCAGTCCAGTCTGCGACCATCGCTTGTTGAAATGAAAATACTTCTTTCGTTGCATTTGCCAACCAGTTTTGCGCGTCTTTACTGTCTGTTACAGCTTTTTCAAATGCGGATGTAAACATTACCAAACTCCCAGTCCTAATCTTTAACGGCTCCATTCTATGATGCATTACACAAGAGTCAATACTCACTAAATTATTTTGTTATCTAGCCAACTCAAATTATCCTCTAAAACACGATAAAGCTTTCTGCTCAAACATGGCATAATAGGCAAAATTTAAAAATTTTTGAAAAAATAAAATATATAAAGTAAGCCAGGTAATTTATGAACTTCTAAAAAAAGTGATACGCCTTTCGCCGAGTTTCTTAACTATATCAATAACAATCGTTTAGTCGATCTTAAACCTAGTATTTTACGCACAGCCTTTAGCAAACTCTGCGAAAATTTTGGCATTTCTAACGAAGAGTTATTTCAAGTCAAAAACGATTCTATTAATACGCTTGAATCCAGTATACCGATCCGAACTTATACGCCTATAGAAAATAGCCAGGCCCTACCTGTTATTATTTACCTTCATGGTGGTGGTCACATGGTCGGCTCTATCGATGACTACGACAGCACCGTACGAGCACTGGCCAATCGCTGCCAAGCCATCATCATCGCAGTAGAGTACCGCCTCGCTCCTGAACATCCTTATCCTGCGGGCTTAAATGACTGTTTATATGCGATAGAAAGTTTACACGAGCAATTTAAGGGTCGCGACCTTTATATCGCCGGAGACAGTGCAGGCGGCAACTTAACCGCTCTTACCACACTTCATTTGCATGAGAAGATCAGCCTTGCCGGGCAAATTTTAATCTATCCCAGTCTAGACTTTACTCTTTCTTCTCCTTCACACATGCTTTATCAGCAAAACTATTTTTTAGAAAAACGCACAATAGAGTTTTATTTTGATCATTACTTTAATCAAACTCAAGACAAGCATCGCTGTTTGGAACGCATTACGGCCTCTCCCCTACTACAACCGATACCCAATACACTCCCTAAAACATTAATCATCACCGCAGATTTAGACCCACTGCGAGACGATGGCATCGGCTATCATCAAAAATTACAAGAGAGTCATGTTCAATCAGAACTCTATAATGTCCCTAAAATGATTCACGCCTTTATGAACCTATATAAAGTAGTTCCTAAACAGGTTGAAAACTTATTTACAATAATCAATCAATTTATTAACCAACACCTCAAACAGTAAAGATAACACAAAAACATCTTAAACATGATTAGATCAAAGCTATTTTAGCCAGATTTTGTTAGAGTAGTATTGATTTAAATACAGTATAAGGAAGCATAATGAGAGGATTTAATAAAGTTGTTTCTTCCTATGATGAAGCACTTGCAGGCTTTAGCGATAACATGACTGTCATGATTGGTGGTTTTGGTTTATGCGGCATTCCAGAAGGTTTAATTAAAAAAGTTGCTGATATGGAACCTATGGGTTTAACCTGTATTTCTAATAATGCCGGCATCGATGATTTTGGCTTAGGGTTTTGGCTGCAAAAAAAATGATCAAAAAAATGTATGCCTCATACGTCGGTGAAAATGCCCTTTTCGAGCAACAAGTTCTAAATGGTGAGCTAGAAATCGTCTTAACCCCACAGGGCACACTGGCTGAAAAAATACGCGCCGGCGGTGCAGGAATTCCAGCCTTCTATACAGCCACAGGCGTTGGTACCGATGTTGCTAAAGGCAAAGACGTTAAACAATTCAATGGCCGTGATTATATTCTAGAAGAGGCCTTTCATGCTGACTTTGCCCTCGTCAAAGCCTGGAAGGCAGATACCATGGGAAATCTAATTTATAAAAATACCGCAATGAACTTTAACCCGATGATTGCAACAGCAGGAAAAATCACTGTCGTTGAAGTTGAAGAAATTGTCGAGCCTGGTGAATTAGACCCCAACATGATCCATACCCCAGGTATTTATGTCCAGCGTTTAATTCAAGGTCGCTTTGAAAAACGCATCGAGCAACGCACTGTAAAATCTGCATAAGGAGAAACTCTCATGGCATTATCCCGAGAACAAATTGCACAGCGCATTGCTAAAGAGCTCAAAGACGGTTATTACGTTAACCTTGGTATCGGTATCCCGACGCTAGTTGCAAACTATGTCCCAAGTGATATCGATATTTTATTACAGTCTGAAAACGGCCTGCTTGGCATGGGTGAATTCCCAACAGAAGACCAAGTCGACCCAGACCTCATCAACGCCGGCAAACAAACAGTAACAGCAGCAACCGGCGCGGCTTTTTTCTCCTCTGCCGAAAGTTTTGCGATGATCCGTGGCGGCCATGTTGACTTAACAATATTAGGCGCTTTTGAAGTCGATCAAAAAGGCAATATCGCCTCTTGGATGATTCCGAAAAAATTAGTCAAAGGTATGGGGGGGCGATGGATTTAGTCGCCGGCGCTGAAAATATCATCGTTGCCATGGCCCATGCCAATAAGCACGGTGAGTCTAAAATTCTCAAAGAATGCACACTGCCTCTCACCGGTGTCAACTGCGTCAGCACCGTCGTCACTGATCTGGCAGTTATGGAACTTAAAAACGGCGCATTTCATCTACTTGAACGCGCACCCGGTGTGAGTGTTGAAGAAATTCAAGAAAAAACAGCAGCAGAACTAATTGTCTCAAATAATGTTCCGGAGATGACATTTTAATTTTACTAATTAATCCAGACTCCTGAGTGATCAGGCAATCAGGAGTCTTTTGGTTATTTTAGCTCTATTTACTGATTAAGCTGCTGTACACATAGCTGCAGCAAAGCGTCAGGTGTACGCTGAATATCACTATCGACTTTAAACAGGCGCCAAACTTCTTTTTGTACATGACTCTGTCCAGGTGCAATCTGTCTTAATGTTCCTAGGGTTTCTAATTCCAAATATTGATCATTGCTATAGACTTCACTATTTGAGTTAAAGTCTGGATACATCCCCGAATCAACTTCAAACTGCTTAATCAATAATGTATTTTCATAAAGATAAGCCGACCAACCCAATACACTTAAATAACCTATTTTAAACGGCTGACTGATTGGCTTACCATGGACTAAAATCGCGTTTTGATGCAGTTCTAAACGCTCATCTTGATAATCACTGTAAGGCCAAAAATTTAACTGGCGGTTTGGCAATAAACCATGTTCATCAAAAGGCTGGTTATATTGGGGTAAGATGGCCACCCCCCCTGTTTTTAGCTGGGTAATCCCCCAAGGCGCGCACTCAATCGGCCAGAGGCCACGATTATAAATAACATGATTAATAGACAGCTCCGCACGATCCGCTTGCAACTTTAATTGCATTTCTTTTTGTAAACCCGTTTGCTCTTCTAATTGGCCTGTGATCGTAACCGTTAGATCCCCTCGTTGCACTTCAGGCGGTGTATTATCGGGCAAATAGCTGCGTGGCTTAGCCTCTGGCGCATGCCATAAACGGTGCCCGCCATAGAAAATAAAATCCCCTGCTGATGTAGTCGCTTTTGTCTTACCAAGGTCTGCAAAAATATTTGCTCCGCCAACCAAAGACAAATGCGTGAGCCTCGGCCCTGCATCAACAAGATAATCTAACTGCATTTTTCCATTTGTTAATTGTGCTGTTTCCATAATCCCCTCATAAATGCTAGAAAATACCACCCATGGCTCAGATCAAAACGCTTCCCTCGCTTTACGAGCTTTGCTAGAGTGGTAAGAAATTCAGCTTTTTTTAAGCTTAACCATTACAGGAAGATAACATGAGTCAGGCCAAAGAAAAATTTTTAAAAGACTACACACCACCGAATTACTGGATTAATACCACTGATCTTAACGTTGACCTCTATGAAGATCACGCCTTAGTGACTGCAACACTTGGCCTGGAACGCAACAACGAAGCAGTATCAAGCGACCTCGTTTTAAATGGCGAACACCTAGAACTCGTAAGCTTACGCTTGAACAAGAAAACCGTGCAAACAAGTGATTATTTATTGTCTGAAACAGAGCTGACCTTAAATCATTTACCAGACAAAGCTGAGCTTGAGATCACCACCAAAATCAAACCCCAAGAAAACACAGCGCTTGAAGGGCTGTATCGCTCCGGCAGCATGTTTTGCACTCAGTGTGAAGCCGAGGGCTTTCGCCGCATTACCTATTATTTAGATCGCCCCGATGTGATGGCAAAATTCACCACACGCATTAGTGCAGACCAAGAAAAATATCCAGTATTGCTTTCTAATGGTAATAAAATTAATTCAGGAAAATTAGCAGACGGCCGCCATTTTGCCCATTGGGAAGATCCGTTTAAAAAACCCAGCTATTTATTTGCCTTGGTTGCCGGTGACCTAGAATGCTTGCGCGATCATTTTACCACCAAATCAGGTCGCAATGTCGCCTTAGAAATTTATACCGAACATGGCAAAATCAACGAGTGTCAGCATGCTTTAGAATCGCTGAAAAAGTCCATGCGCTGGGACGAAGAGCGCTTTGGCCTCGAATATGATCTTGATATTTACATGATTGTCGCCGTCTCTGACTTTAATATGGGAGCGATGGAAAACAAAGGTCTGAATGTGTTTAATACAAAGTATGTTCTCGCCCAAACCGAAACGGCTACAGATAATGACTTTTTAGGCGTTGAATCTGTTATCGGCCATGAATATTTCCATAACTGGACGGGTAATCGAGTCACCTGCCGCGACTGGTTTCAATTAAGCCTGAAAGAAGGTCTGACTGTCTTTCGTGACCAAGAATTTTCTGCCGATTTAAACACGCGCGCAGTTAAACGTATCCAAGACGTCAATATTATTCGCAGCGCGCAATTTGCCGAAGACGCCAGCCCGATGGCTCACCCGATTCGCCCAGAATCTTATATCGAGATGAATAATTTCTATACGGTCACCGTCTATGACAAAGGGGCGGAAGTTATCCGCATGATTCATACCCTACTCGGCGAACGCGGCTTTAGAGCCGGTATGGACCTGTATTTTAAGCGTCACGATGGTCAAGCGGTCACTTGTGACGATTTTGTCAAAGCAATGGAAGATGCCAATGATCGATCACTTAACCAGTTTAAGCTCTGGTACAGCCAAGCGGGTACACCAACGCTACACATCACCGACGACTATGATGCACATAATCAGCGTTATACCCTACGCTTTAAGCAAAGTTGTCCGGCGACACCTGGCCAAGACGAGAAAAAAACCGCTGCATATCCCTGTCAAAATCGGCTTACTTGATAACGAAGGCCAAACCTTAGAACTAAAATTAGCCGGCACAGAATCTCAAGCTAACGCTCGCCCGCAAAAAGAAGTGATTCTAAACGTTCAGGCACAAGAGCAAGAATTTCACTTTGAAAATATCAGCGCAAAGCCCACACCATCACTCTTGCGCGATTTTTCTGCCCCGGTCAAAACTCATTATCCTTATAGTGAAGATGAGCTATGTTTCTTATTTAAGTATGATAATAATGCCTTTAATCGTTGGGATGCAGGCCAAACCTTATTCAAGCGTTTTATTCTAAAAGCTGTCGACGATCTACGCATCGATAAACCGGTTCAAGTCTCTGATAAGCTCATTCAGGCTTTTGCGAATATATTAACCTCAGCCACCCTCGATGCAGCTTTTATTGCCGAAGCCGTTCGCATTCCCAGCGTGCAAGCTTTAGCTGAAGAAATGCCAACAATTTGGGTTGATGAACTCTTAGAAGCTCGTAACATTTTAGTGCGCACACTCGCCGAACACTTAAAGCAAGAGCTACTCGCCACTTATACTCAGTGCCACCGAGTCAAAGCATATACATTAAGCCAAAAAGATATTGCCAGACGCGCCCTACAAAATATCTGCTTAAGCTATTTATTAGAGCTAGATCATGATGACCAGATTCGCTTGGCGGTTAATCAATTTAATACGGCCAACAACATGACCGATCAATTCGCTGCCCTAGCCGCTTTGAGCCATTCGGAAAAGCCTGCGTGCAAAGAAACACTAAATGCTTTTTACACACAGTGGCAAAGCCATGAGCTTGTCGTCGATAAGTGGCTCGCAATCCAAGCACGCAGCAGCGCAGACAGCACACTCGCCGACGTTAAAGCACTCACAGAACACTCGGCCTTTGATATCAAAACACCGAATAAAGTCTATGCGTTACTCGTTGGCTTTACTGTCAACATGAAGCATTTCCATGCCAAAGATGGCTCTGGCTATCGCTTTATTGAAGAAAAAGTCAAGGAGCTATCGGTGATTAATCCACAAGTTGCAGCACGTTTAGCCCGCTCATTAATGAACTGGCGTCGCTATGATGATGGCCGTGGCGCCCTTATGAAAGCATCGCTGGAGTCTATTGCGAAAGAACCAAAACTTTGTAAAGACGTTTATGAAATTGTAACCAAAGCACTCGGCTAAATGTTATTTTAACAATGAGCTTGCTTCGACTTCTCGGCCTCATAGAGTTGCAGCAAGCTTTTTCACTTACACCGTTAAATTATAAAGTGATACCCAGACCCTGATGGCTTCGGCTAATCAGCCTCACAACAACAAATTCAAGAACAAACTCAATTAAATATTTAAAGCCACTGATACTCTAAATCACCCATAACATCCATTGCCATTTGCAAATCATCGTTATGAACAAACAGAAAGCTCATCTCATAGGTCGGCGCTACAAAGCTTTCAATCTCCTCGCTATTTAGGCGCGAGCACAACAAGTTTAATCGTTGTTCGCTGTTATCATTTTCATCAAGAAAATGCAAGGCACGCCAACCACGACTAGCGCCGCGGATGCGCTTAGGCATATCCTTCTCTTTCAGGACCAGCCTTAACCCTTCGGTATCACTACTTAACGAATAAAAAGATAACGTTTCAAGCGCTGGCAGCGGCGTCCCCACTTTAAAGCGACATATAGCAAAGCGTGCGCGTAAGCAATTAATTTTCATCAGCCCTCCTTGGTAACCATAACACAGGATGAGTGATTTTACCCAAGGCATAAAAAAACCCAAATCTGTTGTTTGGGTTTTGAATTTGGTGCCGGCACCAAGAGTCGAACTCGGGACCTACTGATTACAAATCAGTTGCTCTACCAGCTGAGCTATACCGGCGATAGCGGGAATTTTACCAAGTTTCAGCCATCTGTCAACACTTTAATGTTGTTAATTTTTCCTTATGAATTTTTATTCTTCATTTAGAGTAAACTTAAAATGACAGCCTTGACCTAAACCCTCAGACTCTACCCAAATATCGCCACGATGGGCAAGAACAATGCGCCGACAGGTTGCTAGACCCACGCCACTACCTTCGAACTCATTATGACTATGCAAACGCGTAAATGCGGTAAATATTTGATCTGCATATTGAGGGTCAATTCCCAAGCCATTATCACGCACACCATAGACGGGGTATTTTCCTGTCGTATCAAGGGTAAAAGTGATATGCGGGTTGCCTGCATGATATTTTAAAGCATTTTCGATAAGGTGCTGATAAAGCATAATCAATAGTGATTTAGTCCCCACCGCTTTTGCATCTTTAAAATCGACGGTGATTTTAGCATTCTGAGCGCTAATCATCTTGCGCTTTGCGTGTAAAGCCTCATCGATACAACGGCCAATTTCAACCTCTTCCTCAATAAAATTCGCATTCGCACGCGAATATTCCAAAATATCGGTAATTGAAATATACATGCGCTTGGCAATATCATTAATCAAACGCAGAGACTCTAAACCTTGCTTACTTAAGTTTTCTTCTTTTTGTAAAGACTCTACATGCAACAGCATCATACGCATCGGCTCTTTTAGCTCACCCGAAGCTGCGCTGTCAAAATGCTCCAACTCATTATAACTTTGCTGTAAATCAATTTGCTTTTCGTACAACAAACGGCTCATTTTATTAATCGAATGCACAAGTGCATCATCATCGCTGCGCGGGGTAATTTGTTGATTATACTGCCCTGCGCCAATTAACTCCGCCGCTTCGGTAATATCTTCTAACGTTTTTACCATCAAATGCAAAGACAACGCAATATCAGCCATTTCATCATGACTATGAATTAAATCTGGATATTCTAAATAGCCATAATTAGCAATACTTCTAATCGTTAACGTTAAACTTCGCAAGGGTTTTACCACATAAAAAAACAGCATCAATGATAAACCCACCAAAACAAAAATAATCAGCGGCCCAACAATAGCAACTATTTTTGTCACCTCAGCCATTTTCTTTTCGATTTGCTGACTCTGCATATGGCTTTGATCATTGATTATTTTATATAGGCTTGTCTTGGTATTAAAATAAAGTTTTCTTTCATCTTCATCTCGACTAAAAAACTTAGTTTCATCAGGGCGACTTCTAATATCCCTTACAAACTTCTGATAATCTCTAACTAAAGCTTCCAAAGTAAATAGGTCCGATTGCTCCGCACGCGTTAGCTGACTTAGCTTGCGGTATTTTCTAATTAAATTTAGCGCCTGCATAGATGTTTGATCAAACTCATCTAAACCTGCCTTATTATGGGACTTAATAAAATCATGATAAGCCCCGATCATGCCATGAAAACCAAAAGAGTCTTCCAACTTATTTAATAAAGTTATTTTGCCGCGTGTAGTATTTAAATATTCTTGCCAATCGGTATGAACTTGACGCATCCCTAAATAAGAACTAAAGCCAAAAATAGCGATCAATATTAAAAGCAAGGATAAAACCAGCAATACCCTCGTGTTAATTCGCATAAAAACTCACTTATACCATCCCAATATATATAGTATAAAAGCGTTTTTAAAATTATCTTGTCCATTCAATCACAAAACCAATAAAACTTTTTGAGCAAACAAAAATCAAGACCAGCCAAACCGATAAAACATGATCAACAACGCTCTTCACAAAAACGCAACCTATTAATAAATATGAAATTTTTCAATCAACATAAAAAATTAAAAATAACAAATTAATTAAGCAATAAATCAATCTAATATAAAAATAGAAAATAACAAATAAAACGAAAAATATACTTGACAAAATAAAATCCATATTAATTAACAAAATATAGCAACAAAAAACGTCAAAATTTTATAGCAAAGCGCTAAAATATCATTTTTGTTTTACGCACTTAAAAAAATAAAATCAAGCAATTCTCCATGTTAAAAATTCAACTTTCGAAATTGGCATTTATTTTGCAATAGAAAATTTTAAGTCCTTTTAAAACATAAGGAAAATAGCTGTACTACACTTTAAATGTCGTAATTGACTAGGGTACTAGCGACGACAAATAAATCTCCTGGAGGCTTAGGAGTATTAAAAGAATCTCGAAACTAGTAGTTTCATCATTTTTGCTTTGTGCAACTTATGGGAGAGTTTTTTTAAATCAAAAACGGCTAACGTATGCAGTCGCTTTTTTTGACACTTAAGGATTTAAAATGGGCTGCCACCCCTTTAAATCCTTTTAGTTTAAATCGATTTAAATTATGGAAATTAAATCTTTAAAGGAACGATCTAATGGGAAATAATGTAACACGGAACGGGAAAACAAACAATACCCCGACCTTTAAAAAATCACTGCTAGCAGCAAGCTTCGCTGTTGCTTTGGTAGGGATTGGTACGAATGCACATGCCGCTGCAAGTACGATTGTTTCAGGCTCAGGAAACATTGAGGTAGTCAGTGGAGCAACAGCTGCGGCTGGCACGCAAGCAACTACCATCACAGGCACAGGGACATCAACCCTTACAGGTAAAACAATCGCAGCTACTGTTGGCGCTGTTACTTTAACTTCTGATGATCAGGCGACTCAATTAGATGTTGGTGACACGACAGCGTTAACAGGATTGCTCACAGTTGCAGATACTGCTGGAAGCACACAGGCAAGCACCATTAATATCACTGCCGCACACACCGGTGCAGCAGCTGGCGTTATTAGCCATGCCGATACGACTGGTGACACGAATATTAATATCTCAGCAAATACATCATCAGCCAACGGTAGTGATGCTATTGCTTCCACCGCAGCAGCAGGTTCATCTTCAAAGCTAATTGTAGCCCTCACAGGCACCGGCACAACTTTAACGGGTACAGGTGATGCTGGCGCAATTCAAACTGTTGGCTCCGCAATTGATTTAACTTTAGCTGCAAATACAACAGTCACGAGTGCTAAAGCAGCCACAGGCGCTACTATAGAATCTTCAACGGGCGCAATTACAGTTAACAACTCTGGTGCAATTAACAATACAAATGCACTTGACGATGCGATAACAACGGTGGTGACTGCCGCTGGGGGCAACGCGATTACCGGTGGTTTAGTAACCATTACAAATAATGTAACGGGTACTATAGAGGGCGTTCAAGTCAGTGGTACGGCTCAAGCTAACTCAACAACTGGAACAGCAACAACGGGCGGAATTACCGTTTCAGCAAACTCAGGAACAATCACAGACCTAGTTTCATCAACCACAGGTGGTGCAGGTGGAGGAACAAATGCTGGTGGAGCCGCAACAGCTAATGCCGTTACTGTCACCGCAAATAGTGGAACTATCACAAATGGCATTACTTCAACAGCAGTTGGTGGTTTAGGTGACGGAGCAGGCGCTCGCAACGGTGGTGCAGCTACTGGTGCAGCTATCACAATCACAGCAAACAATGTTGGTGCTAATGCCGGTAACATACTAAGCCGTGCAACTGGTGGTGGTGATGGCGCTGGTGGCGGTAATGGTGGTGCCGCAACTGGTGGGCTTATCACTATCACTCAAAACTCTGGCACTATCGGTACAATCACAACAGATGTCGCAGCACAAGCAGGTACTGCCGGTGCTGGTAATGCGGGTGCTGGAACAGGTGGTAATATCCTTATATCAGCGAATACAGGCACAATCGGAGCAGTTGCTTCAACCGCCAATGCCAATGTAGACGGTGGCGTCAATACAGGTGGTGACATTACCCTGACCAATAACGCTGGAGGAACAGTTGCATCGGTTAGTGTAAGCACCGCAGGAACAGATGGTAAATTGACAGTTACCAACTCAGGAACAATAACTGGTGTTGCAACTGGTGGTACTGGCAGCGCCGATAGTCTAACCATGAGCGGCACATCTTCTGTTGGCAACGTCACTAACATTGAAACAATTAAAGTGACTGATGGCAAAGCAACATTTGGCACTGTAGATAACACTAATGGTGATGTATCTCTAGAAGGTTCTTCTGAAGGTATATTCAGTACGGTTGGTGTTAACGTAACAGGTACTGCCAACCAAAGTAACACTATACGTATTACTAATACTCCATCAGCAGCATCTAAAACGCTTGACGGTGGTACTGGTACTGGTACGAATCTGATTGATTTAGACAATGTTGATTTAACTGCTGCCAATACACCAACCCTTAAGAACTTTACACAAATGGAGGTCGCTAACGGTACTAAGCTAGCAGCTAATATAGTTAGCAGCGGCAATGCGGATGGCTTAAATATAAGTAAATTCACATTAACCGGCGGTACATTAGATCCAAATAGTAAAACTGTCGATGCTGCAACCGTAATATTAAAAGGTACGCTAGCGAATACGGCATTAACTCTCGGAGCCTCTGATCAAACGGTCACTCTCGATGGTTCTGGCAATTTAGGTCAAACACTCGATGGCGGCTCAGGAACAAACCAATTAATATCCAAAGGCACGTCTGGAGTAAGTACCGTTAGCAACTTTGACTCTATACACGTTCAGGATGGTACCTTTACTCTAAATGCAAATGTAACCCTAACAGGCAATAAGACATTTACCCTCGATCAAGGAGCAACGTTAACTCCGGGGGCGAATACAATTAACCCAACAACAGCAAATCTAAATGGTATTATCACGGGTAATAACCTGACTTTTGCTGCGGGCACAGCCTCTACAATTAATATTGGACCTGGGTTTGATGCAAACGATGGCGGTACATTCAGAAGCATTAACGCAGAATCTGCTGCAGATTCTGACACTGTGACTGTTACCGGAACATCCACGGCAGCGGACAGCCTAAGACCACAGTTAGGTGGCTTTACGAATGTAGAAACAATTACAACTTCACTGTTTACTCAGCTAGGTGGAAGCGTAACAACAGTTACTTCATTCACAAACACGGGAACATTACAACTTACAACAGGGGGCGCTGGCTACACCCTTGATAAGTTAGCAAACAATGGAACATTAGACGTTTCTTCTGCTGCCGCTAATGCTGCAACAATTACAGCCTTATCTGGCACCGGCGACATCTTCTTTAACTCTCAAGGTGCCGCAATTGCAACTCCGCAATTAACAATCAATAATAGCGCGGGCTACACTCATGCAGGATCTGTGAAAGTATTTGCGGATACTAGCACAGCGACGGCAACTGCTAATGAGCAAGTGAATTTAATAGCAACGAATGGTTACACCCAAAGTTCAAATTCACTAACCTTCCAAGCGGTTCCAAACACAGTTGACGCTGGTGGAGATGCGACCTTAACGATCACTGGTGGAGCAATCCAACTTGCAGGAACCAAAATCATCGTTGAAAAAGCTCCTCAGGGCAGCAACTTCACAGATGGTAATATCAAGCAGTTTACAAATAATGAAACACTAGCGATCATTAATGCTTCAGGAGCTACATCGCTTGATGATAGCGCCCTTAACATAGTCTCTACTGCTTTATTACCTGCTAAACGTAAAGATGGTGAAACTGGCCAAACTGTCACAATTGTAGCGAATGGTGAGTCCCAAGCGATTCAAGATGTTGTTGACCCTCGCTTCTCTGCCTTTGCAAATGCAAATTTAGACAGCTACTCCAGCGCCGCAACGGGCTTAACAAATGCTCAAGTCCTATCCAATGCGACTCTAAGCATGACTCAAGACGAGTTAAATACCTTTTTAGATCAAGTCACTCCTGATAGCTCAGGATCTAACACCTATGGTGTAATCAGTGCATTGAATACCTTTGCCGGCTCTGGTGGTGTGTTACAAAACCGTGTGACTGCATTGCAAGGAGCACAACTTGCTAGCATTCCAGGCACAGGGATCGCAACGGGTTCTGGTGCAGCTAAGCATGGTGTTTGGGGTGAAGTCTTCGGTGGTAAGGTTGAAGATGATGGACGTGATGGTGGCTTTGGTTACGATGCCAACACCTATGGTCTGACCATGGGTGCTGATACCCTCATCGGCCGTAACTTTACTCTAGGTTTCGCCTTAGCCTATGGTAAAACTGATGTAGATACTCAAACACGCCAACAGCAATCCAATGTGAAGAGTTACCTTGGTAGCTTATACATGGGTGTGACAGTTGATAAGTTCTTTATCAATGGTAACATCGCCTATGGCTTAAACCAATATGACTACACCAACCAAATCACCTCAGGTGTAGCACAAACCTTAAGCGCGGAATACAATGGTAATGTCTTCTCTGCTAATGTAGCAGCAGGCTTTAACATTCCGTTATCTCATGCACTGTCTTTAACTCCGCTGGGCTCTGCAAGCTACACTTATGTGAACGCAGAAGAGTACACAGAAACCAGTAGTGTGACCACAGGTAGTGCGGCACAAACCATTCAGCAAGAGCCCGTACACGCGATTCGCGTCGGTGCAGGGGTTCGCTTAGCTTATAACATGGCATCTGGAGATAATGTCTTTACACCTAGCTTGCAGTTGATGGCTTACCATCAAACCGGTAACCGTGTTGACTCACGTACCGTACTCGCCGGTGGAGCAGGTAATCCAGATACAGCGGGTGTGCTAGTTGAAGGGGTCGATCCAGATCGTAACATCCTCTCTGCTCAATTAGGCTTAAACATGAAGCTTGGTCAGAGCTGGATGGCATCGGTTTCTGGTCAGTATGACTGGGAGTCTCACTCATCAGCGTATAGCGGTTCTGTGAAGGTCCGTTATAACTTCTAATTTTATTACTTTAACCAACCTTAGAAAGGCAGCGTAAGCTGCCTTTCTATTGCCTAAGAAGTACCCTGATTACTCGTAGTGGCTCCACATTCGTATTATTTTTATAAATTTGTCATCGACAACTTGGTAGACAAGACGATGTTGATAACTAATACGCCTGGACAAAGCGCCGGTAAGATCACCAACCAACACCTTTACAGGTGGTGGTTCTTGATATGGATCTACAACAATAATATCAAGAAGGCTTTTAGCGTCTTCTTTTAATCCGCTTTTAGTTAATTTTTTGGCATCTTTTTTCGCTTGAGCGGTATATTTTAATAGATACACAAAAGATCACCAATCGAGCTTATCTGAACAATCATCAATGGGTTGCTCTAGCCCTTCTCGTATGCTTTCAGCCATTCCAGGTATAGACATTAAATGCAAAGTTTCCTGAATATTTTCCCAGTCTTTCTCCGAAACCATGACGGCATTGCCTTTTTTGCCTGTAATATGAACGGGTTCGTGACTTTGCTCAAGGTTTTCTACAAGTTTATAAATATCGCTGCGCACTTGAGTAATATTTAATGTTTTCATGGCTGTTACCCTTTTCAAACACAGTTTATAACTTCTCATGACTCCATAAGTATACCACAAACCCACCAAAACGTACGCTTTTACGTCACAGAAGATTGATTTTGCGCTAATTTAAAATTTACTCTTAATAATGAAAGCACTAGACTTAGTAATGCACATCTACCCATTTTAGGAGGGAATCATGGACTGGACTGATGGCTATCATACTGACTCTGAATACGTCGCTGATTTTTTTAAAGAACTCGCCCCAAACTATCTAGACTTTATCTGTGCGATCAATAAAGTCTCGCCGCCTACATCCAAAAAAAATCTTTCGTTATTGTGAATTAGGCTCAGGTAATGGCGTCACTGCAAATATCTTAGCCGCCTCTTTTCCTGAGGCTGAGTTTCATGCCATCGATTTTATGCCGGTGCATATTGCTAATGCACGCCATTTAGCCGATGAAGCTGAACTTAACAACATGCATTTTCATGAAACAAGCTTTCAAGACGCTGATCAATTGAACCTCGGCAAATTTGATTATATCGTCCTCCATGGTGTTTATTCATGGATCAGCGAGAAAAACCGCCTCGCCGTTTGTGAGTTTATTAAAGATCATTTAAACACCGGTGGCATTGTTTATAACAGCTACAACAGCATGCCCGGCTGGAGCCACGTCTTGCCGTTTCGTGAAGCCATTAACTCCATGAGCCAAAGCCACAATGCCCATACGGTGGCGAAAGTCCAAATTGCTAGAAGCTATATTCAAAAACTTAAAGGAAAAAAATGCTGCTTTTATTCGCTTAAACCCACAAATCGAGCAACAAATCAATGAGCTTGAAAGGTTCAAAGAACAATATCTTGCCCAGGAGTATTTAAACCAAGACTGGAACCCGTTATACGTCACTGACATTATGAATGAGATGGGAGACGCTAAATTAAGCTATATTGGCTCTGCCACACTTTATGATAATTATAACCAATACCAGTTAACTCCAGAACAAATTGAGCTGGTCAATGAGCAACCAACAGTCGCTATGCGTGAGTTCACTAAAGACTTATTGGTCAATAAAAAATTCCGCCGAGATGTCTACTGCCGAGGCGCACGTATTTTGACTGATAAAGAGCAAATAGAAATTTTACAAAAATTTTCTATCGCACTGGTCTGCCAACCTGAAGATATTAAATTAAAAGTAACGATTGATGTCGGTGAGGTTTCTCTCAGTGAAGAAAAAGCCTTACCTGTCGTTGCTGCTCTCAAAAATAACGCAGTTGCTATTAAAAATATCATGAAGGTCACCGACTTTAGCCTCAATGATGTTTTAAGTGTCGTCAGTGTATTATTGATGAGCAACCAAGCAGTATTAGTGAATCCTGTTAAGTCACAAAAATCCATTCAGAAAATTAACCAAATTATCTGTGAACGTGCCTTTTCTGATCAAGCCCTCAACTTTTTTGCTTATCAAGGAACTGGCTTAAGTATTAGCCCTGAAGATCAAATGCTGTTAAAGCACAGCAAAAAACTCAGCGGCAGCCAGCTCGTGACTAAAATGCTCCAAGAAATGAAATCACACAATCGAGCTTTTATTTCTGAAGGCAAATTAATCCAAGAGCAAGAAGAAGCCCTCGCCCATACCGAGAAGCTCGTGCAAGAATTTGAGAAAAAGAAAAAACCACTTTACCAGCAATTAGGCTTAATCAACGATGTTTCAGAGCCCACAGGTTAATAACAGAGAAAGGGAGGCATGCCTCCCTTAATGTTGCTTAATGCAGTTAAACTTTAAGCTTAGAAACGATAACGTGCTTTTAATGACACATTATGCTCATCAGCATGCTCACGCCATGTGTAATCATAGTTCAGTGTGAGGTTCACACCCCAGATACCATACATGGTTAAACCTGCACCAATGTTATAAGATAAACGATCAGGCTTCGCCCCTTCTGTCGCTGTTGGTATCAAGTTAGTATTTGACACCTCCATATTAAAGCGATCCCCTAAGATGTCATAGTACACCCGACCATGAATCTCAGGTTGGAACACACGATTTGCATCGGAAATGATGTCATATTTTAGCTTAGCACCTAAGGCTGCTGTCCAAATATTATGATCATCAATCGCTACTTTATAACCGCCAGAAGAAAGATCATTCTCAACCATTTCATCATAAGTTAGGTGGTTAAATGTTGTTTGCGCGATCCCGCTTAAAGTCCAAGCACCACTTTTCATAAAGTCATACGTGCCTTTTAAGTTCAAGAAAGCATGACCACCATCAAACTCAGACTTGAAGGTCTGGCCTAAATTATCCATCCGCTCCGTCTCAAATTTGTTGAAACTATAACCTAAAATACCCAGTAAAAAGTATTTATCCGTTAGTTGGGTGACATAACCGGCCAACTGGTAACCATCCACATCAATCGTTGATGGGTTGCCTCCAGCCACATTGCTAATACCATTGGTATGATTACTACTATAACCAAGCGCACCACCGATACTTAGTACCGAATTTGGTCCCATCGCTTTAGAGCGATCCATCGCGAGTAATAAACCGCCCATATTCGAGCGATAGCCGTCATAACCATCATAAGCCTCTTGATTGGTATGAGTACCATAGGCTCGCGCCCACACTGAAAACGGCTTACGTTTTCCTGCAGATGCATCATTATTTGCTGCCGCTCCCCCAGTTGAGACCCCACTTTGACCAATTTGCGACACTTGCAAGCCTGTGGCTGACCCTGGTCCTTCATACACCTCAGTCACCAGGTTATTAATTGCCGAAACAAGCTCGGTTGAAGCCCCTACGGTTCCTAAGTTCGATACCGGTGCAGGCGCATCACTTGGATCAACAATCGGGGTATCTGGATTACCACAAATCCCTGGGATACCACATTTATCAGGATCGACCGGATCTGGATCTGGTGGCGTCACAGGGGTCACAGGAACCACAGGCGTCGTACCACTACCACCAGCAAGCAAGATCACTCTATCAGCATCATCTGCATCTCGCTGTGCAGTAAAGGTAATAAACTCACCATTATCATACTTTGGGTTGTCCGCTTTTTTGACCTAAATGATCAACAAAAAATACTTCTGGGCTTGAGCCAACAACAGCATCAGTACTTAATTGGCTATTAAGAATAACGGGGTATTTATCACCTTTTGTGATTTTATCTCTTGATGTACTCGGTACATAAACCCAATAATCTCCATTGGCTGTCACCCCACTCGCGGTCAGTGTATAAGCACTTGCAGTACCACCTCTAAACTGAGTAAAAAAACACACTATCTGCAGCAGAATTATAAGCTCCTTGAATCGTTCGATTACGCTGATCAATTTGACTAAATCCAATCGCAAGTTTAACTACCCCATACTGATTCAGTGTCAGCGAACCCATTGTATCTGAGTAAAGCCTTAACCCAGGCACCCTGTTTATACCCGGAGCCACCTCAAAAACAATTCCTGAATTCCCATTAACCGTAATATCTGCATCAATACGGGTATAACCATCAGTATTCACGTTGCCACTATCATCTAAAGTGCTCCCAGTAAGCACATTTTTCAAAGTCATCTGACTACCAAGATTAAGTTCAAGCAAGGATGCAGTTCCTTGTGACTCAAGTGTCATTGTCCCACGAACACCTCCTTCTTGGCTGATCGCGCCATAAGAGACAAAATTTGCCTTATCTTTAATCGTAATCGTATCCACTTCGTGCAAAGTTGGGAAACCCGCTTTATTATTACAAGCGGTATTATGAATATCACAGGCAGAAGTAAACTGTGAAGTCGTACCATTGCCAACCGTCAGCGTATCAAGTTCACCATTTTTTGTATCTTGAATACCATAGAACGTATCCTCTGGACTAAATGTGCCATCCAAAAGGGTATAGTCATTATTACCATCGCCGATGATATATCCTGATACCGCGTTAGAAATTGTTATATCATTTCTATCAGTATCGCTGGTATTATTAGGTAATAAAATATTCCCAAGAATTTTTCCTCCACCCTTCATCGTCATCGATTGAGTGGATGCAGAGGCATCAATGGCTGTGCCTATTTTTGCACCTGTACTGCTTGAACTCGTACCTTCAATAACACCTGATGCTGCAATATTCAATGTTAAACTAGAACCAGCGTTATCAATATCAGCCACAATACCAACACCCGCAGTGCCTGAGCTTCCCCCTGCTTGCCCACCTTTTATAGTAACAAGGTGATCAGTACTTGTTGTATTACTATCATCTTTATAACCAATATTTAACGTAGTGTTATTTGTTCCTGAAGTACCATCAACAATATTAATACCTGCGCCACCATTACCTGCAGTCACACCAGCGCCACCTTGACCACCAACCACGCTTGAGCGAATATTTGCAGTCGCTGTTAACGAGGAGCTAAACCCATCAGAAGCAATGCCATCATTCGTGATAAAAATCGCTTCACCACCATGACCACCATTACCTGAGGTTACGCCAGTACCGCCTTGACCACCAGCACCGCCAGTAACAACAGCACTGAGTATTTCAGTATTCAAAACAACGGTTGTATTGCCATTATTTAAAGGTGTAATACTAATCGCCTCTTCCCCGTTACCACCATGGCCACCATCTCCACAGGAAAATATAGAACAAGAAGCATTACCCCCGTTACCTCCTCGCCCACCAGTTGCAGAAGCAAGAATGTTTAAGGTTGTATTCGTATTTGCAATATCGGTAAATAAGTGAACAGCATGGTTGGAGTTATGCTGATTGTTAAAATTACCACCATCACCTCCATTGACACCAAGGCTTACACCATTTTCCCCATCTCCAGCAGCACCCCCTTGTGTCGTGTTTTTTAACATTGATGATAGATGGGGTCGTCGTTCCTACTTTAAACTGTATCGCATCACCACCACCTTGGCCATTATCACCAATACCAAGAACTTCATAAATGGCACCTTTACCTCCGGTTAAAACACCACCTGCTACATCAAAATCAATATTCACTGTCGTTGTGTCAGCTCCAGTCCTGGTAATATCCAAAGCTACAGTATCTGCACCAGTCGCGTCAGTACCATTAGTTGCATTAGAGCTTTGAGTTCCAGGGTTAAACGACCCTGAAGGAGTTGAGGTAAACAACCCTCCTGCTTTGTTAGTTACTTCTTTTGGATTAGGTGTCGCAAGGGCTAAGTCGCTTGCAACCACAGAAGTTCCATTTGCAGCAAAACTGCTTGGCAGAATTAATGCCGCACTCACTAACCCCGCCAGGGCGGTTTTTTGAAAAATCCTCGTTGATTTTTTCATTAAAGGTCGGGAGGTATTTCCCGTTATTTTTTACATTTCCATCATTAAGTTTCACTCTCTCATTAAACAACCCGTAAAAAAAGTGCAAAAAAA
>NZ_MDTU01000001.1:2203499-2204570 GCF_001720395.1 Piscirickettsia litoralis | reverse complement strand
GAGGGTTGAAAATTAATTATTTTTTAGATCCAAAAAATATTCGTCAAGGTTTCGTAAACATTAATAAATAATATTAAGTAACAGTGACGACATGAGTCGAGTTATTGGCGATCATTTTTTGAAGAAGAATTGGAAGGGAAAATAATTCCCGCCTCGGCGGGAATTATAAAAAAGTGCATGAATAATGAGAAAAGAATACAGAAATAATAAAACTATTACTGCAATAGGTTCTTCAAAAAGTCCCCCTGCCTTTTCTTTAAGTTTATCCTCAACTTGATTTAGGCCAGCGCGTGCTGCAGCTTTACCGGAGTTTGCCACCAAAACATTCATAATTTGCTGAGTGATTTGATCGGGGCTTAACCCTGGGCCACCACTGCCAATATTAGTTAAGCGGATATTAGGTAACGGCACGGTTTTCTCTTTAGATTTTAATAACGGTGATATTACTTTCACCTGACCCTCTAAAATCTCTAAATCTTTAATAATAAATTTTTTCTGCTCTTTGGCCGCCGCCTTAGCGCCCTCTTGCTGCCCGGCATTTTCATTGCGATTTGTACGAGCTTTGTCTCCTTGCTTTTTGCTAGAAAAATAATTTTCAATATTTTTTTGAATTTGTTGAAGGTTAGACGAATTGCCTTTCATCTCATATAAAATATAAGGATTTTTAATCACAACTTTATTAAGGACAATCGTCTGTTTTGTCGCTGTATTTGGATCTAAACTCACAAGGACGCTTTTAAACGAGACTACATTACCACTGTCGTAGCCTGCAGGGTTACTCATAGTAAAGTTGCCCAAACTCACCTGACCTTCTTTTAGGCTTGTTTTCAGGCTGCCTAGTTTCACCGTGGTTGCCGTTGTTTCTGAGCCTATTTTTTCAACCGCACTTCTTAAAATGCTATCCATATGACTGAATAAAAAATAGCCACCAACAATTAACAGCAAAATTAATATCACAAAACCATAAAAAATTCTTTTTTCACCACGAGACACTCCCAGTGCTTAACCCTAGTTATAACGTATTGATAATAACAAATCGGCAGAAAAACATCAAAAACATAAACTCTCCCT
>NZ_MDTU01000001.1:2194036-2202467 GCF_001720395.1 Piscirickettsia litoralis | reverse complement strand
TTCAAAAATCGGCACAAATTACAAATTTTATTGATTTTCTCGGAGAACTTATCGTCAAAAGCAAACCTCTAAGACATATAAATAAACCTAAAAAACAAAAAATTTAAAACCAAATTAAACAAAACAGAGATAATAACAATGACGATATATCATAAGATTAAATCTACTGCGGTGATGACCATCTTGGGGGCAAGCTTTCTACTCACAGATCAAGCCGCTGCATTTACGTTGCCTCTTTCAAACTACGATGATGTCATCGGTTGGCAAGTGATTACTTATTCAAAGCCGGGCGATACACGGTTGAAAGTTGCCGAGCGTCATAGCGTCAGTGTCCATCGTCTGCAAGCTTTAAACCCTCAAATACGCTATTGGCAAAAACAGCGTATTTATCTTCCCTACCAGGTCGTGCTGCCTCAGGTGATTAAGCAGCAAAAAAAAGGCATTACTGTCAATCTCGCAGAAAAGCGCCTTTATCACTTTAATCCTACAACCAATCAACTATCCGTTTACCCGGTCTCCATAGGCCGAGAACACTGGCGCACTCCAGCCTTTGAAAAAACGACCTATGTCATCAGTAAAAAGAAACACCCCACCTGGAATGTGCCAATATCAATACAGCGCTACTATCGTGCCAACGGTAAAATCTTACCCAAGCAAGTGCCTCCTGGGCCTGAAAACCCTCTAGGAACACGTGCATTGTATTTAGGCGTTAAAGGCATATTAATTCATGGTACCAATCGCCCAGCGAGCATTGGCAAAGCCTCTAGCTCAGGCTGTATCCGCCTATACCCCAACGACATCGAGCATTTATATGAGCACGCCGGCATCAATACGCCCGTCACTTTTATCTATCAGCCTTATAAAGTGGGCTTTAGTGAAAATATCCTCTACATCGAAGCTCATCCACATATTCAATACTACGATAAAGATAATCAGCATCGCCAACTCATTATTGAAAAAATCAAAGTGATGATTAGCCAATCTGAACACCTGCAAGTCAACTGGGACTTAATTAACAAAGCGCTTAACGAAGCCACAGGCATTCCTGTACCCATTGGTAAAAAGTTTTATTAATTAAAAATACGCATTGCAGTATTATGAATAACACTGCATATTGTTTCTCTACGATTTAATGCGGTTGTCGCCATTTGGCCAACCGTCTCTGTATGCTCAGCAATTTGATCACATCGTGACATAGCAGTCGCATGAGACTGAGCAATCATCTCATTATTGCTTAGTATATTTTCCTGATGACTCGCAATCAGCTTTGTATGATGAGCGACCGTATCTGTCAAGCTTGCAATCACAGTATTGGTATCATTCACCTTGGTTTCCCACTTCCACGGCAAAAACCGCATCAAACTTGCCTGAACTTCTTCTTTTGGGCCAATTTCTAATGATTTATTATTAACAGATAAATTCATGTTGGTTCTCAGCATTCCTGTGGAAATATTAGTATGTCCTGCAATACCAATTTCATTCCATAACCGAACTAGCCCTGTATCAGCGGCAACATTAACGCCTGCAGTTGTTGCTACCTGATTAATTGATGTCGCATTATTGGTTGAATTTGCAACGTTTGCGACATAATTATTAATATTACTGGTATTCGCAACGTAATTATTTTGTACATTTCCCCCGGCAGTATAATTGGTTACAAGGTCTTTTTTTATCTCTTTTTTCTCAGTCAAACTATCGACTTGAATCTCAAGTTGATGCAACTCTTTACGTACGGACATTTTGTAATTTTCAGCATGAGACAAGCTAAGCCCTTCTTGACCTTGTTGATCGCTTAAACATAACTTACTACCACTTGCAGAGCTTAAAATATGATCATACGGGTTTTGGTCTTTGACAATGTTTAATTGCTGAGCGTTATATACACTTCCTGTCAGCACTGGGCTTTCTGGATGGCCGTCGATAAAACTTAATAAAACCTCCGCACCGGACTTTAGAGGAAAATGCATACCATAGTTTTCACCAGCAAACATTTCAGCTTTGCGCACTTTAAAACAGCTATTTTCTAAGCGATATCCTGCAAGCTGCACCCAATACTCCCCATGATTGTCCAGCTTAGCATAAGGGCTTTGCTCAGCATTGCGAACATAAGCGGTCACAGTGCCTGAAATTTTCGGCACGGGCGTATTTAGCATCGAGCGATATTGATAGGCAGCATCAATCGCTTCAAAGCGTCCTGAAAAATCCGGAGTGATGGCAATTAATTTACCCTGATCACTATGAAACTGCTCACCCTGTAGCTCTTTTTTAATCAGCAATGTATTTAAAGATTCTTGTTCATCCCTAATCCGCAGCCTTTGCCCTGGAAAAGCGGCCAGGCTTTTCCCTTGTGCCTGAAAAAAATTGCCCCCGTGCATACTCAGCCTCGGCTAAAACTTTCGCTAAGTTATTGAGTTCAGTCTGGCTGTATACCGCAGATGAAAAAACATCACGAGCCCCCAAACCTTGCGAACTTACTCTCGCTTCAGCGACGCTATCTAATTGTGCATGATTCGGATTATGTCCATGAACATAGATCGTCTTTACTGTCGCTCGATTAATTTTTTCAAACGCTTAATGCCTTCATGAAAATTAATCTTGTCATTGACAAGCAACTCATTTTGGCTCTGTGGGTGAAAATTTTTATTATCTACAAATACCAAACATTCTTTACCATTCTGACGCTCTAAATAATAATAAATGCCATAACGCTCTAAATGCCGAGATAAAAAATTAAATTCGGATTCCTGATACTGATGGAAAATAACCGTTTTAGAGTAATTTTGACTTAATCGGCGAGTATCAAAATGAATGCCTTTTTGCCCTAACAACTTATTAATTAAATCAACAATGCTGATATCGCCATACAAGCAACTGCTTTGCTGGTACTGTAACTGACACAATGCGTGCGCGATATTAATACGATACTCATACACGGTTTCTCCCAAATAGTCTCGCCTTCTAATAAATTCAGCTTCAGTGACTAAACCAGATAGACTAGACGATGTTGTACTTTGAATGGAAAAACTCGCTTGTTGCCCCAATAAACCTTCTACCGCGATTTTTTTCGACCGTAAAAAATTGCACAGAAACCTCGGCTAAGGTCGAGAGCGCTTCTTGCCAACAAAAAGAGATCACAGTCGCTTGATCAATTAAAGTAAATACATTTAAATTAAATGTTATTTTTTCACGCGCCATCACTCACCTTCCTTCTACAGCTTGATCATTATGAGCTTATTTTTGGGCAGAGCATTTATTTTATCATCAAGGCAGCACATAAAAATGATGCAACAATAACAAATAACTAAATAAAAAATAAAAAAGCCGGCAAACGCCGGCTTAGTTTAAAAAGTAAGAAAGTAAATTCTAGCAGAGTATCAGTGGGCTTGCGTGGTTAATACATAGCCTCGCAGATAACTCACAAATTCCTGCAAGCGTTTCTCCCCGGAGGCTTCGGCTTGCAAACACCATTGCTTAAGCGCTTCTAAAACCTCTTTTTGACTGCTTGCTTTTTGGCTCCAAATATCCTGTAGTTTGGCCCGAAATTGATAGACCAGCTCCACCGCTTTAGAAGCAACTAATACTTGCTCTAAAGCCTGATGCTCTGCATTACTAAAAAAGCGTTGGTCGCGTTTTAATAGTTTAGAGGCAGTGCTATTTAAAACGCTTTCACCTTGACGTGCGCGCTCGGCTTTAAAGGTCGGCTGTAAAACATCTTTTTGGTATTTTGATAATAGTTGCAATCGGTTCTGGACAACCGCTTTTAAAGTCGCATTATCCACTTCAGATTTACCGGCAACGCAAGCCCCTGTAGGGATACGCTTTTTCACATGGGCAAGCTTGCACGACTCCATTAAGCGGATATACAACCAACCGATATCAAACTCCCAAGGCTTGACTGAAAACTTCGCCGAGCTTGCATAGGCATGATGATTATTATGCAGCTCTTCACCCCCAATCAAAATCCCCCAGGGTGAAACATTGGTCGAGGTATCTGCCGCTTCGAAATTACGGTAGCCAAAGTAATGACCAATACCATTAATCACACCGGCAGCAAAGAACGGAATCCACATCATCTGAATCGCCCAAACCGCGACTCCTGGCACGCCCAGCAATACAATATCCAGCAATAACATAATGATAATGCCAAGATAACGAAAGCGGCTATACAAATGACGTTCCAGGCCATCATTAGGCGTGGCATGACCAAACTTTTCCATCATCTCAGGGTGAGTTTTAACCGCATGACGGTACAGGTCAGCCCCTTCCCAAAGCACGGTTTTAATACCATAGGTTCTTGGGCTATGAGGGTCTTGTTCTGTTTCACAATGTGCATGGTGCTTACGGTGTACGGCAACCCACTCTTTGGTCACCATTCCTGTCGTCAGCCACAACCATAGGCGAAAGAAATGACTCATCAGCGGATGCAAATCCAAGGCACGATGGGCCTGGTGGCGATGCAGAAAAACCGTCACAGCGACAATAGTCACATGGGTGAGCAATAATACGGCGATAACATATCCCCACCAGGGCAGGTTTAATAAACCGTAAAATGAAAGCATATAAAATTCCTCAACTTAGCTATTCAACTAGAACATAAAACATTTACCACGATTATGCCAGCGCCCATGGTACAATAAGCAATACCCATTGAACACTATAACATGAAAGACAAATATGCCTGAACTTCCAGAAGTCGAAACCAGCTGCCGCGGCATCGCCCCTCACATTCAAGGGCAACAGATCGAGCGCGTTACTGTACGCCAACGCCAGCTACGCTATCCCGTCTCAGCACAAATTACGACCCGAAAACTAAAAAAACAACAGGTTACTAATGTCAGTCGCCGTGGTAAGTATGTCCTTCTCGAGTTGGACAACACAAATTGGCTAATGATCCATTTAGGCATGTCTGGCAATCTACGCATCCTTAGGAGCACTAAGGCAGCCGACAAGCATGACCATGTCGATATTGAGTTTACTAACCAGAAAATTCTGCGCCTCAACGACCCACGCCGCTTTGGCTGCTTGCTCTGGACCGACGATCTTTCTAGTCACAAGCTATTAAAACATTTAGGTGTTGAGCCTTTAACACGCCAATTCAATCCTAAAATGCTCTACCAAGCCGCTCAATCTCGCAAAATCGCCATCAAAACACTCCTTATGGACAGCCAACTTGTTGTCGGTGTCGGCAATATCTACGCCAATGAAGCGCTTTTTCAAACCAGCATTCATCCAAGTACTTACTGCCATACTCTAACAAAAACCCAATGCGCAGAACTCACACGGGTGATTAAAATCATTCTAAAGCAGGCGATCAAAGCCGGCGGCACCAGCTTAAAAGACTTTACCAATAGCGATGGTAAACCCGGCT
Organism: Piscirickettsia litoralis; assembly: GCF_001720395.1. Lineage (NCBI taxonomy): Bacteria > Pseudomonadati > Pseudomonadota > Gammaproteobacteria > Thiotrichales > Piscirickettsiaceae > Piscirickettsia > Piscirickettsia litoralis. Next base: position 2,197,099 of record NZ_MDTU01000001.1, on the reverse strand, counting down.
ATTTTAAACAAAAGCTTTTCGTTTATGGCCGCACCAAAGAAGCGTGTTTAAAATGCAAAACGCCGATTCAGCAGTTTCGCCAAAACCAGCGCAGTAGTTTTTTTGGCCCAAGCTGCCAGCCAGAGCAAAAAAATTAGACCACACTCACTCCCCAAGGCAATACTTCTTTGATGGTGACTGATGTTGCACTAATCAGCTGCTGTGCTTTTGCTGTAGGCACAATCGATAAATAAGCAAAATAATTGACCGGAGATTGCACATCCGTTTCTGGATCTTTGCTCACATAAATTGCCAACTGGCTATCCGGTGCAAGTACCTCTAAATCACCCTCTATCGTTTCTTTATCAGTATTAAACGATGAATAAAACGTGTGTGCATTGGGGTCATATTCATAGCTTGCAAACTCAACCAAGACATCGCTATTGAAATTATTTCCCTGAGTATATTGCATTAATTTTTGTTGATTGCTCACTGATAAACGAAAATCCAGTGTAATCGGGCTAACTTTTGCTGTATCTTGCCAAAATAAATCACTAATCACCCCAACATGCTGAGATTTAGCGCCATCAACAGGAACATTCGCATGAATATCTGGCACAAACTCCAAATCACCAATACGCAAATAATCGATATAACCAAAACGCTGGTGTCTATTTGGATTAACATTAAACCCTTGGATAACACTACATTCTTGAGAATAACTGATTGTCATTATTTTACTCCTTAAAATTCTTGGTAATTTGTTTGATTATAAGGATAAACACCTGTTTGTTCATAAAGTCTTACATTATTAGTTGCCGCCGCAAGTGGGCCTTTGATGCGCTCTGTGGTATGTAGCCTAACATGTGACTGTGTTCGCATCTTCGCCAACGTCTGATGCGCCTCGTAGCTAATTTCAGTGTTTGCATAGTGAGAGTTAGCATTCACTGCTTCTAACATATTCACCATAGAGTGCTCTGTCGTCACCGTATACCCCAACAACTCTCGACCATAAAAAGCCTTTAATATCTCTGGAGAGCTGATCTCAACAAGACTTGCCCCTGGCACAACTTTTCTTCCAGTAAAAAAATCTTCCCAGTCTTTCACCGTTGGAATCCCTTTTTGCTCTCCTCCATGATAAATAAAATCATTCGCCGCTTTACTTAAATTCTCATACATTATTTTCATTTTTGCCGAATGCACGCTATGCTTTAGATAATGCAAGCGCGCTGTAAAATAATGATCTAAAAACTCATGCCGCAATCGATTTTTGCTGTCATACGCGGCTGCCAGCTGAGTTATTTTATCGATATCTAAATTAATTAAATTCCCACCAGGAATACCACAGCAATGCACCATATCATAACGTGCTGACACATTATAAATATGTGGATAATCGTTTTTTATATCTCCAAGGTTAACCTGCCCTTGCTCAGTGGGCCGCATTAAATCCCACGCAAAAACCATCGCTCGCTGGCCCATTCTCAACACTAGATGACGATTTTTCAATCCAAGCTGATGATCAATAATTTCATATATTTTACTAATTACATTAGTTGCTGTCGTAGCAAAAGCAACAGGACTCACTATCGAAGCTAAAAAAGTAGACGCCAAAAATGCTTTGTTGTTAAATGCTTTTGTGTAAGCTGGTGCTTGCCCATTTGGATCAATCTTCTGCATTCCTGGCGGGTTGAAAGTGACGGTTCGCATCGCAGTTGGAATATTCAACTCACCATTAAATAATTCATAATGGTCAACAGTTAGCATGGAAACCCACTGTGCCAAACCTCCACCTAAAGAGTGCCCAGTAATATAGATATCTTTCGGTAAAATATTTCGATGTTTCGCATAGTTCAGCACTTCAGCTAAAAATTTAATCGTATCTTTTCCTTGCTCTATCGCCTGTCCTAATGAAAGCTCCATATCAATCAAGGCATCTTCTATGCTAGAAGTACCTCGATAAGCAACAATTAAAACCTCTTTAGCACCTTGCTTGTATTTATAGGCTCGAGCAAAAAAGCCATTTTCTTTAGGCCCATGTGGATCACTATTAATGGCTGTTTCTGTGCTTTCCAATAAATGCTTATATCTGCTTGCAGACATACTTTTGGGCAAAATCAACTCTTTCCCTGGGTTTAAATATACATCATTTGCTAAAAATGCTAGGTCGCTTACTGTAATTTCTCTCATATTAATTCCCTTCTATTAATTTGCTGCCATACGTGCATAAGGTAAATAACTATTGACTAGATTCTGCGGAAGCTTGAAAACATAAAAGTCTTTCGAGCTAATTTCTCTTTCTCCTTGACCAATCACAGCATAATTATATCCACCTTTTTTCTCTAACCAAATTGCCAAACCATCTTTTGCAGCTGTGTAACGCGAGGGGATATAGCCACAACCAAAGAAACTTAATTTGACACTTGCTAAATCAGCCTTAACAGTTTTGTCATAAGCATCATACAGCATCGATGCATAAGGCCCAGGCACCCAATATTTACCTTTCTTTTCCAGCTGTGCTGTTGATATTTGTGACTTCTGTAACCCTCGATCATCCACTTTATCAACTTTCGCATGATCCCCAGGCCAATATAGATTTAAACTTTTATCTACATAAAGCTCTGCTGTACAGTTATAATCCCATTTGCTTGCATAAGGTCCATACCCTTTACTAAAGCTTTTGGATAAAGTCAGCTTAATCGCCTCTAAACCTTTTGGCAGCTTTATCGCTTTACTCGCATCTAACCCATATTCATGAGCGTATTTATTGCTATAGGCCATGACTGAATAAGGTAATTTAGTGGCTTTAAACTCAGCTTCTGTTAGAGGTTTATTATTTGCGAAGCTTGTAATATTCGAATATAAGCTCACGACTAAAATTGATAGTGTAAATTGTCCCAATTTTTTTAACATATACTATTCCTCACTAAATTGAGTTACTTCCCAGTCATTAGATAAAAAGTCTGCACTAATGCCCATACACAAGAAACAATTAAAATAATTGCACCAAGTATGTACAAAATAATCGAAGGACCGGCAAGGGCTGCGAATAAAAGAATAAGCAATGCCCTACCATCACTTAAT
>NZ_MDTU01000001.1:2180269-2192517 GCF_001720395.1 Piscirickettsia litoralis | reverse complement strand
GTTAATATAGGAACTAAAAAGTAAACAAAGCTCACCATAGCAACTATAATGATTAACACACTGAAAATAGCTGTAAAGTCAATGACACCCCAACGTCGCCCTTTATGCTGCTCTTGGTTATTACTAGAGCAACTCTCTGACTCTGAGTTAATAGCATTATCTTTCCTGAACAATTTTCCCACGGTTGTCTTCCCTTGTTTTCGATTTATTATATTTCTCTTTATTTTCAACAGGTAATGATATTTATTGATCATTTTCCATTTAATAAAATTTAGTGATAGCACTGTAACAAAAAAAGTAAGATTATTGCGATAAATAGTTATAAAAAGAAGATTAAAAAACAAATAAAAACGCCTGAGAGGATCAGGCGCTTCATTTAAAATATTAGCTTAAGATAATAAGGTATTACTTTAGTGCTTTACACTTAAAGTTTGAGCATCGGTCATAGAGTCAATTCCCCAAACACCACCTTCACGGCCAATACCAGATTGCTTCATGCCACCAAATGGCGCGAGGCTAGACTCTGTCGTCGGTGTATTAACACGAACAATACCCACCTCCAAACGATTGCCGATTTGAACGCCGAGGTCTTTGTCTTTAGACCAGACATAAGCGCTTAAACCCATTGAGCTATTGTTGACACGTTCGATGACTTCATCAACTTCATCGAAGGCTAAGATGGGTAATACTGGGCCGAACTGCTCTTCATCAATCAGGCGCACACCTTCTTCAACACCAGACACAATGGTCGGTGGGAAGAAATAACCCGCGCCTTCTTGAGCAACACCGCCACAATGGACTTTCGCCCCTTGGGCTTTCGCGTCATTTAATAACTCGATAATACGCTCATATTGCATAACATTATTTAAAGGCCCCATCGTTGTCTTAGCATCTAGGCCATTACCCACTTTGACCGTTTCAGCGATACGCACCATCTCATCTAAAACTTCATTGTAAATCCCGCGTTGAACATAAAGACGTTTAACCGCCACGCAAATTTGGCCGCAATTAGAAAATGCATTCCAAAAGACTTTTTCGGCAACCTCTTTAACGTCAACATCGCCAAGGATAATTGCCGCATCATTACCACCAAGCTCTAGAGTCACACGTTTAAGATCCACTGCAGCAGCCGCAGCAATATGTTTACCTGTTGCTACAGAGCCAGTAAAACTAATCGCAGCGACTTTTGGGTGCTTAACAAGAAGCGCACCGATATCATTATCACCGCTGATAATATTAACAAGCCCTGCGGGAATAATCTCTTGAATGAGTTCACCCAGTTTTAAGGTCGTTAAAGGCGTGTGAGGCGATGGCTTAATCACAATGCTATTACCACTATAAAGAGCTTCAACCATCTTATGCACAGCGATATAAAAAGGGAAGTTCCAAGGCGTAATTCCTGCAATAACACCTAGCGGCTTACGTGTCACCGTCACTTGCGCCTCAGCATCATCACGCAGTACCTTCTTTGAGATTTCTAGCTCGCACTGCTTGCGTAATAGGCCCACCGCCCAGCTGACTTCATTCGTTGCTTGGCTAATCGGCTTACCTTGCTCTTGAGTCAGTAACTGGCTGATTTCCTCTTGGTGCGCTTCGATTTTATCAGCACAGGCGCGTAATAATTCACGACGTTGCTCTAGCGTTCCCGCACCATTGGCAAGTGCCGTTTTCGCAGCAGTTACAGCTTGCTCTAATAGTTCCACACTCGCGACAGGACACTGGTCGATCACCTCTTCAGTTGCCGGATTCACAACAGCAAAGCTTTCAGTTCCTTGGCATAATTGGCCATTAATCAACATTGCATATGAGTTCATGGTTCGCTCCTTAGTCTTTAATCTGTAGACTCTTTTTCAGATCAAACGATCTGTAAAATTCACAGTTATTATACACAGTCAGGCTGTCTTTTTAAGCATTGTCAGCTAAAATCATCATATTTAAGGTAGAAAAAGTAATGCGACTTACATGCATTTTTTACAAAAAAGAAGAACTCTCGTAAATTTTGCGCAAGTTTAGCGCTATTAACCCTCTTGTCTATCATCACCTTGGCCTTATTATTACTCACACGGTATCCATCGCAGCCTGACCCCGAAAAAACAACACAAACCGCAATTAAATTAACAAACCCATCTTTACCTTTACAAAACTATCCCCTATCAACGCTCCCGGGTTGGCAGGAGCAAAGCTGGCAACCGCTTTGGACGACTTATCTTGCCTCCTGCCAAAAGCTCCAAAAAACACTAACAAATCATTTTTATTATTTAATGAAAAAGTTAATAATTTACCCTGGAAAAAAATATGCGCACAGGCATTGCAACTTGACCAAAAAAAATCCAACTTACAAGCATACACATTCAATCATTTTTAATTAAACACTTTAAGGCTTATTTTATTAATACTCCTAAAGAACAAAGGTTATTTACCGGTTATTATCTCTATCAAGCTCCAGCATCAGCGCATAAAAAGAATCCTTACACACAACCTGTATACTCTTTGCCTCAAGATTTACTCAAAATTAAGCTGACTGACTTTCAAAAAAATCTTACCGGAGAAAATACTTTATGGTCGCCAACAAATCAACCAAGGGGCGATTAAGCAAGCAGATATTCTCGGCTGGGTCACGCCGATTGATCGATTTTTTATGCAAATTCAAGGTTCAAGCATTCTCGCTTTTAATAATGGTAAAAAGCAGCTCATCGGCTATGCTGGGCAAAATAGCCAACCCTATTATGCCATTGGCCGAGTCTTACTTAAAAAGGGGGCGCTCACTCGTGAGAATATTTCCATGCAAACGATTCAAAACTGGCTAAAAAATCATCCAAAACAGCAACAAGCCATTTTAGATTTAAATAAATCTTTTGTTTTCTTTAAACCCCTAAACCATCAGTCTCCACTTGGCACACAACAAGTTCCGCTGACAGCAAACACCAGCCTGGCAATAGATCTTCGCCATATCCCCTTAGGTTCACTCGTCTGGTTACAACTGGATAACACCCCAAAAATAAAGCCTCATGGCTGGGTCGCACAAGATACTGGGGGTGCCATTAAGGGCTTAGTTCGAGCTGACCTTTATTTAGGTGCAGGAAAATATGCCGAACAAGAAGCAGGCAAACTCAACAGCACAGGTCAACTTTGGTTGCTTTTACCTAAAACCATCAATATCAGTCAATTTCAAAACAAACTCTTACTCAGTCGTGCTCGCACATAAACTATGGATAAATAATGGGTTAACGCCAGCAACCGTCGCTTGCAATAACTCTCGATTCAAGCGCTGCACCGAATGATCTGCTAACACGGCGCGCCCACCACTCAGTGCCGCTGCCAAATAAACACAATCGCGTGTTTGTGCATGAATCTTTGCACGAACATGCTGAACTTGCTCGCGTGTACTGGTATTGAGTAGCTCATTACGCAACTGCTCATGTTGATTACTAAACTTTTTAAATTGATTAAGCACAACAGCATCTTGGTTTGTTATCTGTCCAGAGTCTGAGATAATATTTAAAGCCGCTTGAAAAATTCCCATCAACATCGTCGCATGAGTAATGGAAAGCACCGAACGCTGCTGAATCACACTGCCTTCATGATCAACAATAATATCCTTCTCATCAATCAACCAATTATTAAATTGAATTGCCACTGTATTCGTCGCGCTCACTGCCGTGACCTCTTGAACCGCTCCAACCTCAATCATATCCGCACCTAAATTCATACTCTGCGCTCTAAAAGGTACCAGACCAATCACCTCACGGCTGCCCTTACCTTCATCAACAATAAAACCTAGCGCAATATGATCAAAAATCTCAAAGCCTGAAACCCAGTCCAAACGACCACTGACTCGATAACCGCCTGCGACTTTCTTGGCAGTAATCATCGGCCGCTTGGCATGATGACGTAAATGATAAATCCCTACTCCGGCCCGAAATTGACCCTGTATCATCTGTGTTAATAAATCCGCTTTAACTGCTTCATTACTGCCTTTTTGCAGCAAACTTGCACAGCTTTCATGCTGAGCGACCAAAAATGCCAAAGCATAGGAAGAACTAGCGATCATAGCAAAATAATCATGGGTCAAGGCTCTATCGGCAGCAAAACCATTAAAGCGTTCTGCTACTTTTACCGCCAGCAGGCCCTGCTCACCTAACTCAATAAAACGTGTTTTTAATAACTTTGCATCTGCATCTAATTGGTTTGCATACGGAGCAACACGCGAGGCAAGAAAGTCTTTCAGCCGATTAAGTAACATTCACTCACCTCACTCTTTAATATTTGTCGCCATTTAATATTAAGATCTAGAGTCTAACGGCTCCAGACTTTTGGGGCAATCTTTCCTGTGGTGATTCTCCACCCTCACATTTTTTATCGCTGCGGGCAAACATGATTAAGATCGAGCTTAAAGTAATCAATACCATACCTCCCCAAGCCAAAGCATTCGGTACTTTAGCAAAAATAATAAACTCAAGTATGGCGGAAAAAACCACCGCAGAGAACATAAAGGGAGATAAATGACCTGGGTTTTCAACTTGACGATAAGATAAGTCTCTTAGGGCCTGATTTCCTAAGCTCAATAAACCGGGTAAAATAAAAGCCATTAAGAGAATAAACCAGGATAAATTCAAACCTGAAGCGTTATTATTAGTCCCAGAAAAGGCAGTTCCCATAATAAAATCAACAACCAAAGGGATTAAACAAACAATGCTACCCAATCCATAGAGCGCAAAAACATTATTGATATAATGACTATCGCTGGTTAAGCCATAATTGCAGACCTGAGAAACCGCCATAGCAAACCCTGAAAATAATCCGAGTAAAATCGCTGAGTTAAAATGGCCGCTGTCTGGATGAGCAACCAGAGCAACACCAATAAAACCGATGATAATACTAAGCACCATTTTTAAATTCATTGGCTTTTTATAAAAGATTCTTGCTAATACAGGAATAAATAATGGGCCTGTATAATAAAGCAAGGTCGCTTCAAAAATAGAGGCTTGATTAATACAGGCAATATAAGCAAATTGGCCGATCATCGCAGTTAGTGCACGCAACAAATGGATTTTAAAGTCTTGACCGATTTGCTTAAAGCTAATACTGTTAATAAAAAATAACAAGGCGATAAATGGAATTAATGTCCTAAAAAACAAAATCATACTATCACTGACATTCGCGCTGCCTTCTTTCATAGCCACTCCCATAAAGGCAATACATAAAGATGAAAGCAGGGTATACATAATACCTTTTGAAAAAGATCGATTCATTGTGCTACTCCAAAAATGAATGAAATAGCTTGTGCGCGCAACAAGTTATATTCTTGATGGAGCTATTTTATGCCTTACTGAGCCTTGATAGAAGTTACTATAGATTGTCCAAGAGTTAGAAAAACTTACAACATTTTTACTGTTAATATTCAATAAGATAGAAACAAACCAGTCAGCCCTGACGATTATCTAGTATTTTGAACCATGCGAGACTAAAAGCTTACGAGGTTTAAAATAACATCTTAGAGAGTAATCCAACGTCCTTGAGCATGACTCAAATAACAGGCTTCAATCAGCTCTATAGTCTTCAACGCACTCTTAGCACTGACGGGGTTTTCAGTATTATTTTCAATACAAGAGGCAAGTTGTTGATAAAATCTACGGTAATCTCCCGGCTGGCAATCTATTTTTTCAGGAGTGATATTCACTGTATTCTCTTGCGCCAAATTTAACAGTGCCTGCTGATCATTCATCACTTGCTGCCAATTAGCATCACCCGGTAAATTCCCTGCTCTAAGTAACCCTTCCTGCGGGTCTAACTGATTAATAATCAAACTTCCCCGAGTGCCCTGCACACTTAGATGCGGAGTCTGACTACTGACAACACTCCCCATATGCAAAATAACGCGCCGACTTTGATAAGAAAATATCAGATGCACATAATCATTTGTTTTCCCATCTTCAGCTTGTATTGCTAAATCGGCAAACACCCGTTCAGGCTGACCAAAAAGCATCAAGGCTTGATCAATCAAGTGAGAACCTAAATCAAATAAAATGCCCGAACCCGGCCGATCTTGCTGACGCCACTTACTCTGTTCTGCATAAGGACGAAAACGATCAAAATGAGCCTCGTATTGCATAATTTCACCTAGGCGCTGCTCCGTTATTAAACGTTGCAAAGTCAGCATCGCAGTATCAAAGCGACGATTCTGATAGACTGATAAAATCCTATTTCGCCGCTCAGCCAGTTGAACTAATTCTTTACCTTGCTTAGAATCGATCACAAAGGGCTTTTCTGTCACAACATGATGGCCCGATAACAAGGCAGCCTTCGCCATAGGAAAATGCTGTTCATTCGGTGTTGTGATGATTACAAGGTCAACACATTTTTGCTTAAATAAAGCCTCAGTACTATCAATCACAGCGACATCAGGATATAGTGCATTGACCTCTTGCTGACGCGAAGTAACTACATGCGTTAATTGATAACCTTCTAATATATGAATAAAAGGCGCATGAAAAACACGACCTGATAAACCAAAGCCAACAATAGCAACTCGTATCATCATCGCTCCTCAAAATCTACAAGCTAATCTACAAAGTAAACCATCATTATACATACGGCTATTACCTGTTTTTAGTCGATGGAGATTACCAAGCTCACTTTTAATCAAAATAAATCAATATTTATAATACATCTATCCAATAAAAACACTATCAGAACCATCTGTAACCCGCCCCGACAAGCTCATACTTGAGGTCTTCTTTGCCGCAGGTTTACCATTAATAAATACCGTCTGCGCACCTTCCGTGACTCGATTAGTCACAGCGATACAATAACGCCCTGGATCTTTCACGCGCGCTGCCGGACGTTTATTGATAAAGACATTCGGTGAGCCTGCAGCAATATGACCTGAAACAGTACCTATTCCTGCAATGCTTACGGTTGTCGAGTCTTTCTCGCGCGCGGCCGGCTGTTTTTTTCGCGGTCATTTCCCTTTCACATTCCTTTTGTTATTCATTTGTTTTTATAAATTAATTACATTAAATACAAAACCAATGAAATATAGCCTGATAGTGAAAATAATTCAAGGTCATATTCTTGATGTTTTTAGTACCACACCTCCTCAGCGATGCCATCACACAATGAATAGGTGAATTATTAGCAATTTTATATCCAGAGACCCACTATCACTTTCTGTCATGAGATTTGTTGCTCTTGGCAACAAACAAGAGCAATGCAATAACAAGTCATAAAACAACACTCAAATGTGATAAATGAGACCTGTTTATTTATTATATAAACAAGTCAACTAGAATCCTTGACAAAACGTTCAATTTTAGTAATAGTGTTCCCTTCATAATAATTAGAAAGAGAAATGATAGGAATGTCATCTCCACTAAAGGATACTAGCAACACTCTAACAGGATATCCTCTAAAGCTCGTTTGTGCAGAGAGTCAGCGTAACGGTAAAGTGCTGGCAACTATAAAACATATCAATACTGCCAGCAGTAAAGTGATATCGATAGAAAATCTACTGAAAGAAGATAAATTGATAGAGAGCTTATCTCCCTACGACTGTTTCATGCTGAGTTTCATCCAGAATTTAGAAAAAAGTACACACAGAATACACTATGTAAACCAACAAGAAAGAATGGATAAAATCCCAGCATTGCTAACAATTAGCTCAATAGGCTACACCCCAGCAACTGGTATGCAAGCCGAGCTATCAATAAAAGGCACAAAGAAAAAAGAATTTTTTCCTTTAGATAAAATAGATGAGCATAAAGACCTGATCCAAGCCCTCTCACAAAAAGAAGCAATATACCTAGGTTCGTTAAATTTAAGCAATAATAAAGAATTACTCCAACAAGTCACAGCAAAACGCCAGCAATCTAAAACAAATCCAGTGTATGTATTAGGCAATACAACGAAGCTAAAATTTTTCACAGAATTCTGTTGCTTATATATCGTTACACTACTTGTTGCTAATTTTTCACGTTACAATTTATTACAATTAACTTACCACTTACAGACAGTTTGCCGATACGACTTGGCTCAGGGTTTCTAATCTTCCCTGCCGTTTTTCTGCTTCAAGATATTGTTACAGAAGTCTATGGCTATTCATGCTCTCGGCATATGACTTGGTTAGGCATTTTTGCATTAACTATTTCTATAATGTGTATCAAATTAACGCTACCCAGCCAGTCTTTTTCAGATCAACCAATGCAGCAAGCATATTACGCAATATTTTCTACACTACCATTTCATACCTTTGCAAGTATAGTGGGCCTTGCTGTTAGCTGCCTAGTCAACGATTATATTTTATCCAAATCTAAAGTTGCTTTTTCAGGTAAGGCTTTTGCGCTAAGATCCCTGATTATAACATTTATTGGAGAGTTTATTTACCAGATTGTAGCCTACTCAATCGCATGGCTGCACACCTTCACCAGTCCCAAGCACTTTATATTGTTTTTCTTTGTTTGCTTTGCCTATAAAATAATTTTTTATCTGTTTTTACTGCCTACTTCAAGTTTTACAGTTCACACCATAAAAAGAATAACAAATATAGATATTTATGATGAATCAACAAAGTTTGCCCCTTTAAGATTTAAAATATTATGATTATAAATAATAAAAGTAGAGTAATCCTGCACTATATTGTAGCTGCATATTTAGCAGCTATACTTACATTTAACTATATGTCATCAAATACAGTTGAAATAAACAACACAACAGCATTTTATTTATCATCTATCTTGCTCCCATGCATTTTCCTTTTGCTTGATGTGATACTTGAGTCCTTTGGCAAGCACTTGTTCAAAAAAAGCAATATTAATCAGTATTATTGCCTCTATCGTTGCTATTGCTTACAATTTACTAAGCTCCTACCTCCCCATACCTGATCAATATGCTCAGTCACGACAGCAGTATACTCTGCTGCTCGAAGCAATGCCTTACTCAACAATAGCTTATATATTGAGTATATCCTTATACTATTTGATAAAGACAAGCCAGTCCATTATTGTTATAAAAATGACTTTATCTATGAATAAATACAAAAAATTTATTACCTGTAATATTCTACCAGAAAGTTGTTTCATTATATTATTTTTCATAACTATATCACTAGGCAATGATAATAGTAGCCACGACAACATTATTATGCCAGCAATAACAGCTTTAGCTCTAACAACCATTTTAAAGGGTATTTTTCAACCTATATTCTTTTCATCTACAGCACTACTAGACACTCTCAACCATACTAACTTAAAACCACTCCCAACCAAGTCAACGAAAAAATTAAATAAACTAATTCAATGGTACAATATCATGGAAAGATCTTACCCTCTCAATGTTGCAAAATTTTTTATCAAGGAAATAAAATATTTCATTAACTATCACCAAAAAGCATATCCAGTCTCTATTTCTTCCATTGAAACAAACAAAAAAAATGAACAAATTATTAGCCTTCATATTAGATACAATAGAGGAATTACAAAAATAACACTGAAAAACCTCATTTCAAATGATGAATTACTAAGAGAAATTTCACCTCTAGAATGCTTTTTACTAGGATATGTCAGCAGCGGACCAAGGCTTGAAGAAACAATCAATTTTTCTATAATGAGAAATAATCAACCCACAGAGAGAGTTGTAGAGTTAGACCACATTAATTTTCAATCACCCAAAGATCTTGAAATTATATTTCAAGCAAAGAACACAAAAACATGTAGAGGAATTTTATTATCGGAAATCGATCAACATTTTGACCTGGTTCAGCTGCTCCCCTATAAAACATCATTACAGTTGGGATCCATGTATTTCTCAATCAATCCTAATTTATTACAAAACAACGAATACAGTAATAAAGATGACTAACAAAAAAACTCCCTATATAACACTAATGACTGAAAATACACCAATGCGATATTTTCATATTATCTGTGTCATTTATGCAACTATCATGGTATCTAGTAACTACCTAAACCTTCGGCTCATACCTATGCAGATGCCTTTTATGCCAAATAATTTTCCAATTGGAGGTGGAGTATTTATCTTCCCTCTAGTATTTATTCTGCAAGACATTGTTACAGAAGTTTATGGATACGCTCGCTCTCGCCAAATGATGTGGATTGGCATTATTAGCATGATGTCCTCTGTCATTTATAGCAGTTTTATAGTAACAAGATCGACTCTACCTGAATGGCACCAGAACTACAATGCTTTTTATTCAGTATTCAATGGTCTCCCCCGCCACACTTTTGGAGATGCAATTGGTCTTATTTGTGGAACAATAATGAATGACTACATCTTATCAAGGTCCAAGTTAAAATTAAATGGAAATTTTTTTGGAGCCAGGATTATCTCCTCAACTATAGCCGGAGAGCTATCCTACCAAATTGTTGCCTACGCTATTGCTTGGGGTGGGCAACTAAGTGCAATATCAAGTATATTACCATTTTTCATTTTCGCTTTTCTCTATAAGTTAAGTTTTAATGTAATTACATTGCCCTTTATGTATTTGGTAACTTACCTTTTAAAAAAATATGAACATATGGATATATATGATACGAAAACGAACTTCAATCCATTCAAATTCTCTATCGGTTAAAAAGGTGAATAAAACATCATCATGAATTCAAAAAAAGTCAGCCTAGCAACATCAGGCGGAAATGCCCTAGAGTGGTATGACTTCAGCATTTATGATCAGCTTGCCCCTATCATCGCCACTTTATTTTTCCCAAGTAAAGATTTATTTACGTCTCTACTATTAGCCTTTAGTGCTTATTTTTTAAGTTTTGCTGTACGGCCAATCGGTGGAGTTATTTTAGGAAAAATTGGTGATCGTTATGGAAGGAAAAAAGTTCTTCTATACTCTGCGACCATGATGTCGATATGCACCTTTTGTATGGCTTTACTACCAACATATGGACAAATCGGTTGGTTAGCATCAATTCTTTTTATTTCTCTTCGTTTAATCCAAGCCCTGTCTATTAGTACAGAGTTTACTGGCTCCACCTCATACCAAATAGAGCGCCATAGTAAAAAAATGAGCATATTTAGGAGCTTTAGTACAGTCGACTACCTTTCTAGGCACCTTACTAGCAGCCCTTGTGGTTGCAGTGCTCAGCTTCGCTTTAAGCCACACAGAGCTAGTTGCATGGGGATGGCGAGTGCCTTTCATGATTTCAGGGGCATTTGGAGTATACCTAATTCTATTACGCTTAAAACTTCCTGAATCAGACGAATTTAATTCGATAAAAAGGCAAAATGAAACCAAGAAAAACAGCTCCATCCTCAGTAATAAAAAATTACTTTTTCTTTCTTTTTTCTTACCAGCAGGAGCATCAGCCGGAGTATATTTTTTTGTTTATCAAGTGAGCTATATCACGACATTTATTCATGCTGACTTATTCAAAGCTACTGCCATCAATACCATTTCAACAATACTACTAACAATTTTCATCCCTATTTTTGCTAAACTAGCCGACCGCCACGGTATTCAAAAAGTATTGTACTCTGGCCTTGGCTTATTGATTATTACAGCCTTGCCATTGTTTTGGTTAATGTCACAACAATCTCTGCCAATGATTATTTTAGGTCAACTGTTATTTGCGATTGTACTGTCGCCTTACCTAGGCTTAAATGCAGTATTCATGGCAAGTTTATACCCAACCCAAATTCGTATCACCGCATTTTCATTTGTGTATAACCTAGCTGTTGCTATTTTTGGCTCTTCTATTCCTCTCGTTGCGATCTACTTACAGAAAAAAGTACATTTTCAATTCGCTTCTGGCATCTACTTTATTGCAATGTGTTTGATTTCATTGACTGCCCTAATTATTTTAAGCAAACACAAAACCACCTCTAATAAAACACTAAATTTACAACCGGCCAGTCACTCTGTTTAAAGTTTAAAATTAAATTAATCACCCGGCTTTACTTCGATGATAAGGCCGAGATGTAAAGCCCCCATTTTAAGGCTCAGCTAAGAGTCAGCCGCTAGACTCATGTTTAATTAAGTATATTGAGGTCTAGATAATGATGAAAAAAATGACAGTGGGCTTAGCTACTTTATTAATCTTTACAGCAAGCAGCACTTTTGCTTACCCCATTGTAAAAATTGTTGAGTGCCAAGCATTAAGCAATAAAGTCTACATCGACAACTCCTATGAAAACACTCAAGGAGAATCTAACAAACGCTGCTCACAAGTGATTGCTTCAGCATTAAACGACAACTACTCGATTAAAGATATACGCACAGCACAAAT
>NZ_MDTU01000001.1:2177770-2180244 GCF_001720395.1 Piscirickettsia litoralis | reverse complement strand
AAACCAAAATAAGCGCCATAGCCCCGGCCATAACGCTGTTATATTTTAACTAATTAAGCTAAAACAATAGAAGCTAACTCTTCAAAAAGCATATCGATTTCTTCATAACTATTGTAGTGAGTTAAGCCAATACGCAATACACCACCTTGCTGGTCAAGCCCCGTCGCCTTACCCAATAACTCGGCATAAAATAAACCATGCCAAACACAAATACCCGCCTTACCCAAAGCTTCGGCAATCTTAGCAGGGCTGGCCTGATCAAAAGTCAGTGCAAATGTCGGCGTGCGTTCTGAAACATCACTGAGCTTAGTTAAACCATACAACTTATAGCCGGTAAAATTTTCCAACCCTTTGAAAAAATATTCAGCAAGCTGATTCTCATAGGCACGCAAAGTTTCAAAGCCGCTGACAAGCTGCTGACGACGTGAGGAACCGGTGCCTAAACCTGCCAAATAATCTATCGCTGCAACCATCCCAGCAAGTCCTTCAAAGCTCTGTGTTCCTGTTTCAAACTTAGCTGGAACAGTGTTAGGTGCGGGAAAAACCTTATAAGGCGTTAATGTTGATAAATGCTGATGTTTACCGTAACAAATGCCCACGTGCGTACCAAAAAATTTATAAGCTGAACAGGCCAGAAAATCACAATCGATGTCTTTTACATCGATACTGCAATGCGGAGCAAAATGCACAGCATCAACATAGACCTGCGCACCGACACGATGAGCAAGTTCAGTGACCTTTTTCACATCCACTAACGTCCCTGATAAGTGCGAGGCATGCGTCACCGCAACTAAGCGTGTTTTCTCATTGATAAGTGATTGCAAATGATCCATATCTAATCGACACTCTGGCAATATTGCCTTAGCAATATGCACCTTAACTCCCATATCGCGTGCCGCTTGCTGCCAGGTCGACGTATTGGCAGCATGGTCAAGCTCTGTAATGATAATCTCATCACCCGCTTGCCAAGTTTGTGCAATGGCTCGACTCATCGAAAAAGTTAAGCTTGTCATATTCGCACCGAAAAAAAGCTTCGTTATTTTCAGCATTAAAAAAATTCAGCCGCCGCCTGACGCGCTTCTACCAGCACATTAACGGTTTCTTGACTAGTGATATAAGCTCCACCTAAATTGCTGTTAGACTGGGCCAGGTAATTCGACATTGCATCCAGCACAGCTTGAGGTGCTTGCGTCCCCCCAGGCCCATCAAAAAAGATAATTTCTCGCCCTTGTTGCTTACGCGATAAGGCTGGGAACTTTTTGCGTAATGATTGAACATCCAAATCTTGCTGCATCACTCTCTCCTTAGTTTCCATATTCACATCAAACAAATAAACTTGCTGCATGCATCACATCATATCATTTTAACCAATGCAAGCGATCTGTATTGCAGTTATGCTTTAATCACCATAAAATATCGGCGAAGCAGGATAATTTTTAGACGAAGGGTTTATAATATGGTTATTTATGAAGTGAATTTGAATATCGATATTGGCATTTTTGATGAGTATAAGTCTTGGCTCACTTTACACATGAAAGAGATGATGAGCTTTAAAGGCTTTTTAAAGGCGGATTTGTGCGATGATATAGAAAATGACCGCGGACTAACAGAGCAGGCCGTCACTAAAAACTTAACCGCTCTCTATCTCATCGATTCTGAGAAAAACTTACAACACTACTTCGACCATTACGCAAAATCCATGCGCGATGATGGCATTAAACAATTTGGCAATCAATTTCGTGCCACCCGCAAAATCTTCAAAGTATCAAAATCATTTAACAACTCATCAGTGAATGAAAAATAACAAAATTATAGCCCTTCCCTTTTTATAAATAGTCACAAAAAAAGAAGGGCTATTAAATGGAATCCACATACTAGTTTAGCATTCGTGACTTAAGCACTGTCTTTGCAAAGGCCAGTTTACATCGACTCTACACAGTGGTTTCTTTCAAAGCGATTGCTATAGCACCATTGGACTTCTTTCTAGCAAATTCCTTTATTTGTGTCTCGCTTATACTACCATGCTTACTCTCATAACATCCACAACGGCCTAGCTTATAGCGCTTAAAAAGCTCTGCACAAAACCGCCTCTTGTACTGTCTTTGTAGTGTTGATTGTACATCATTTTTCGCCCTCACAATATTGTACAGCACTCGAAGCAGCTATTGGCGGGCTTTTTATTATTCTCTGAAGCTGTTTTATAAAATAAAAGTGTTTCCTCGCTTTTATCGCGAGAGACGTCAAGTAGAAGCTCTTTTGAGTCCGCGTCACTTTCTGCAGTTGATGAATTTATATGAGTCAAGTCATTCAACTGGGAAGGTCAGTAGTACCACGTCTTGATATCTTTGTGCGACCTTTCCTATGTAAGGGTTATCGAAAGCACCAGGGTAATCAAAAGGCGCATTAGCAAGGGCATTTTTATATTTCACGCTCAAGTTTGGACTATTTTTATGAAACACCAACCCAAAGCCGGT